>SKPJ01000439.1 GCA_007119595.1 Myxococcales bacterium | reverse complement strand
GTCGGTAAATTTTATGGCGTTGCCGATCAGATTGTTGACGATGCTGATCAAAAACGTGCGGTCTACAAAAACCATCGGTTCGTCACTGGTGACCAGGGTGATGGAGAGGTCCTTGTTGATGGCCAGTTCTCGCAGTGATTGCACCCCGGCCATCACGTCTCGTGCAAGATGGGTTGTTGTGAGCTGCAGATCGATGGCCTCGCCCTCGATTTGTGCAAGGGTCAATACGGAATCGAGGGTGCGGCTAAGGCGCATGCCGCCGTGTTCGATTTTTTTGGCATAGGCACGGTGTTCCGGTGAGACCTCTTTCGACAAGACGTTGGCCATGCCGATCATGCTCGTCAGTGGCGTGCGAATTTCGTGACTCATATTGGTCAAGATGCTCGATTTGAGGTCGGTCATCTCCTCGGCGTGCTTGCGGGCGGCGATCAGTTCGGCTTCAAATCGCTGAATCTCAGTGATGTCGCGGATATTGAGTAGGATTCCCTCCACTCCCTCGCGGTCGAGCAAATTGGCGGCCTTGATAGATAGCCAGGTCTGCGGCGCCTTGTCGGACTCCAGTTGCAGCGGGACGCGAAAGGTCTCCGAGGCGTTGCTCCCCTGCAATAGCCGGGTAAACGCTCCCCGCGCAGTATAGGCACCGTCGGGAGGCAGCAGTTGAAATAGGGATTGGCCCATCAAATCGGCCTTCGACTGATGCAATACCTCATGGGCCGCCGGGGACAGAAATTGAAAGCGGCTTTCTCGATCGGTAATGGCGATGACATCGAGCGATGATTCGACGACGGCCCGGAAGCGAGCCTCGCTTCGTTGAAGGGCTTGTGCTGTTTTACGCGCTTCGGTGACGTCGACGAAGGTCACCGCCAATCCTTCCTCCCAGGGAAAGACGCAGATCTCGTAAAATTGATCCGTGCTCGCGTGGTGGAATTCAAATTGTGTGGAATCACCGTGGGACATGCATCGGCGAAACAATCGCTCAACTTTCGTACCACGCAGCTGTGGAAATAGTTCCCACAGCAATTGGCCGGTCACCTTCGACGACGACCAATTGGGATCATTTCTGGCGGCGCTGTTGGCGTAGACGATCCGCCAATTGCGATCGAGACCGTAGAAGGGCCGGTTGAGGCTGTCGAGAAGTTGTGCGCGCTCCTCGAGATGACGCGTGGTGGCTCGTTGTTTGGCTACTTCTGCGCGCGCCTGGGCGACGTCGAGTTCTTCTTCGTGCTGGCGGATACTGACGTAGGCCATGGATGTGGTGCGGGCCACTTCGGTCAAAAAGCCCCGGTACTCATCGTCAAAGGGCACCAGGGGATTGATGCCGAAGACAAAGCAGCCTACACAGCCTTCGTCGGTGGTCGGATCCAGGGCGATCGGCGCCAGCAGGGCTTTGGTGGGGCCGTGCTCTTGGAAGCCCTCCGGCGGTGGGCCAAACTCTTCCTCCAGATCGATGATCTGTTTCGACTTCTCCATCAGTGATCGGGCCAGCGGATCGGTGGGTGGCGATTTGGGTGATAGGTCGATCCACGAGGGGCTCCAAATCGTATCCCGTTGTAGCCGCAGTGAGGCGGCCAACTCCGCCCGGCTCTGCTCTTGTCCCTGAATATATAGCAGAGCAAAGGCGATATCCCTTTCGTTTTGGGCCATCGCCGTCGTCGCTCGAATCAACATCTCGTCGCTATCGGAACTCTTCGACAACTCAAAACCCAGATCGCTCAGCGTTTTGAGGCGGCGACGATCGATGATGTGATCGGTGGTCTCTGTCACCGTCACCAAAACCCCTGCGACCTCATGGTCTTGTTCGACGATCGGGCTGTACGAGAATGTGAAATAAGCCTCTTCCGGAAATCCCCGCCGCTCGATGACAAAGGGCATCTCCGTTCGGCGAATGGGCTCTCCGGTCTGGAGTACTTGCTCGAATAATGGGCCCGTCCGATCCCAGGCTTCACGCCAATTATCGCGCGCTGAACGGCCCAGACCCGATGGATGCTTTGCGCCCATGAGTTCGGCGAAGGCGTCGTTGTATATCTGATACAAATTCTCGCCCCACGACACTGCCATCGGAAACGAGGTATTCACCGCATTTTGCACCGTCGTTTTCAGCGTCCTGGGCCAGCTTTCGATGGGGCCGAGCGGAGTGGAGTGCCAATCTTTGGCGCGGATCAGGGCACCCATCTCGCCACCGCCGAGGGGGAAGGAACTCGTCGATGAGGATTGCTCACCAGAGTCGTTGGGGGGATGCGTCATAGTGAATCCGGTTTCTCTACCCGGTGAATTGAGGAGTCGGCGAGAGAACCCATCTCGGGTACTTTTTCTCACCGTGACCGTTCAGCCGCAGATCCACATACCTGAATTCCTGAGGTCTGCGAGCCCGCCCTCGGGGTCGCCATTCTTAATATCAGCAGCAATGGTACAGTTTTTACGAATTGATCACAGTGGATGCAACCAATCATTGCGATTTCATCGCCATACCTCCGGGTATTTCAGCGTCTCGGAATCAACTCGATGGTACACACTCAACAGTGGCACACCGTCTATGTCGACGACGTGAACCGGTGCCATGGTCTGATAGTCCTCCCACAGCGGGAGCAGGCGAAATACAAACGCCTTTTGTTGGTGATACAAGCCATAGTCGCTGCCTCTTCTGGACGAGGAGCGAAGGTCTGGTCTCGCCAACTCCTCGGTTTGATAGGTATTCCAGGCTGTGCGAATGGTATTGTGCCTCCAGATTCGTGCGTCCTCCGGGGCATGCTCGTTGAGCCAGGGCAGGGCATGGCGCGAGGAGTGGCCCCAAAACTGTCGAAACATCTTGCGATCGGCGGCACCGCGATGGGATCCGATCAACTCGTTATAATACGAGGTCCCGTGGGGATGGTTGTGATAGGTGGCATATCCGGCGGGGACCACGATCGAGGCCATCAATCCCGTGATGATGAAGGGCATCATTAGATGGGTGAGGTTGGGAGCTGTTTTCTTTAGATGTGTTCGCAGGCTGCGGACGATGTATACGACGCCGATCCCGGCGACGATGGCGACGAATGGCATCGCCGGCATCCAATGTTTGGTGCCCCCGAAAATCGGGGTCTCCGGCATCGAGATCAGTGCGATGGGAAAAATGATATTGAGTGTCAACAGCAGTCCCGTTCCCCGTCGGTCGCTCCCCTCCGTCGGCGGTGGCCAGCGACGGTTGCG
>SKPJ01000286.1 GCA_007119595.1 Myxococcales bacterium | reverse complement strand
GTGATTCTCCCAACGTCATTCTATTTGAAGCGTCTTAAACAGCGGCGCGAAAGACAATTTACGGGGCGCCTTCGTTGCAGATTGCGGAGATTGCATTCTCTCGAAAACCAATCCCCGCATCCCACCAAATCGGCAGCCCCCTTGCTGGCGGTGAGAGCGATGCCGAGAATTTCCCTTGCCTTGTCGTTTGCCGTGGTTAAACGTGTGCGCACCGTAAGATTTCTACTTTATCCGATAAATGTTGCTTTCTTGAGCTGTCAGGACCGAATATGACTGCCGAATCCGGAGAACCACTGGCCACCGTCGATATCGATGATGGAATCGCCTATATCGGCATCGATGTCGCCGGGGAGTCGGTCAATACGCTATCCACACCGATGGTCGATCGCTTCGAGGAGATCATCAACTCCTCATTGCAGGACGAATCGGTGGAAGGCATCGTCGTTCACAGCCTCAAGCCCGACAATTTCGTCGTCGGCTTCGATATCGAGGAACTTCAGCAATACTACGAAGATCCAGAGGCGTTGCGGGCCCTGGTGGCCCGTGGCCACGGCCTGATGGAGCGGCTGACAGCATTTCAACGACCCATTGTAGCCGCCATTCATGGAAAATGCCTCGGCGGCGGGCTGGAGTTGGCTCTGGCGGCCCACGCCCGAATCGCCACCGACGATGCCGAGACCTCGTTTGGACTGCCGGAGATCATGCTGGGGTTGATCCCCGGTGGTGGGGGAACCCAGCGACTGCCCCGGCTCATCGATCTATCGCAGGCGTTGGACATGATTTTGACGGGACGGACCATCGACGCCAAAAAGGCACAGCGTTTGGGTCTGGTCGACGATCTGGTACATCCCGGAATCCTGCTGGACGCAGCCGCCGAAAAGGTGCGGGAGTTGGCCAATGGCGATGAACAATCCAACTCCTTTACCCGCAATATCGAAGAGGCGATCCAAGATCCGGTCAAATTGGCGGCCCGCACACCGGCGCGCAAGGTCATCTTCGACAAAGCCCGTGACAAAGCCGCAAAGAAGAGCGGCGGTCATTATCCGGCGCTTCCCAAGGTTTTGGACGTCATCGAGACCGGCTTCTCCGAGGGTTTCGATGCCGGGATGCGAGCCGAATCGGAGGCCTTCGTAGAACTCGTCCAATCGGACGTGGCCAAGAATTTGATGGACATCTTCTTTATGCGCCAGGCGGTCAATAAAGACAGCGTCGTCGACGGGCGTGTAAAGCCGTTTAAGGTCCATAAAATCGGTGTGGTAGGTGCCGGTTTGATGGGAGCAGGGATCGCTCAGGTCGGCGCCTATAATGGATACGACATACGCATCAAAGACCGGGACCACGAAGGACTGGGATGGGGATTCAACTACATCGATGGGCTCTTCGATAAATTGGTGCGCCGCAAAAAGCTCAGCGAAGCACAAGCCGACGTCTACTTCGGGAGAATCAGCGGCACCACCGAGTATACGGGGTTTCAAAACGCCGACCTGGTCGTGGAAGCGGTCTTTGAGTCCCTGGATCTGAAGCGCCAGATTTTGGCGGACTTAGAAGAGCTGGGCAACGAGGACCAGATCTTCGCCAGCAATACATCCACCATCCCAATCGCCGATATTGCAGCCAACGCCGAGCGGCCGGAACATGTCTTGGGAATGCATTTTTTCAGTCCCGTATACAAAATGCCACTGTTGGAGATCATTCGCACCGACCAGACCTCGCGAAAAGCCCTGGCGACGGCGCTGGCCGTGGGGCGCGAGATGGGCAAGACCTGCATCGTCGTCGATGACGGGCCCGGCTTTTTCACCAGCCGGGTCATCGCCGCCTACATCAACGAGGCAGGATGGATTCTGCAGGAGGGAGCGCGCATCGAGGATATCGACGAGGCGATGCGCACATTCGGCTTTCCCGTGGGACCTCTGAAATTGGTGGACGAAGTGGGAATGGACGTCGGCCAAAAGGCGGCCGGTGTGCTTCGCGAGGCATTTAGCGATCGATGGGAGGCCCCCACTTCCCTGTCGGCTCTGGCCGACGAGGGACGCAAGGGAAGAAAAAACGAGCACGGTTTTTACGACTATGCAGGCGAGGGCTCGGACGTTCCCGACGAGACGGTCTACGATGTCCTTCCCGGCGGTCGCGACCGCCGCCGTGTCGATCGGGAGTTGGTCCAGCAGCGCTGCTGGCTGGCTATGCTCAACGAATGCGCCTACGCGCTGCAAGAGGGCATCCTTCGCAATCCCCGCGACGGTGATATTGGGGTGATTTTCGGACTCGGATTTCCCCCCTTTCGCGGTGGAATCTTTCGCTATGCCGACGAGGTCGGACTGGACACCGTCGTGGAGCAGATGAATCGACTGGCCGACCAATTCGGCGAGCGACTGCTGCCGGCGCAGATCTTGGTCGATAAGGCCTCCGAGGGATCGACGTTTTACTCCGATTGATCACGTGGGGCCTCAACCCCGTTTCGCGACCGCTCACAGATATTTTTTCTATCTCGACATGAGGTATCACCATGGCCAAATCGAGCCAACCGACCACACTCGACAATGATGACCCCATCGCGATTGTCGACGGAGTGCGAACCCCGTTTGCCAAAGCATGGACCCATTATAAGGACTGGACCCATGCCGATCTGGGACGACAGGCGGTCGTGGAGTTGGTCAACCGCACCGAGATCGACACCGAGCAGATCGACGAGTTGATCTTTGGCTGTGTCGCCGCCCCCATGAACGGCCCCAACGTGGGCCGTGAAATCGTATTGCGGAGCCAATTACCGAAACATATTCCGGCCACCACGGTTCAGATGTACTGCGCCTCGAGCGCCTACGCCGCCGTGCAGGGAGTCAATGCCCTATTGGCCGGGACCTCGCAGGTCGTGATCGCCGGTGGGGTGGAGGCGATGAGCGCCGCTCGCGCTCGATTTAGCCTGCCGCTGACCCATGCGCTGCAGGAGGCTGCCAGCGCCCGATCGATTCAGGATCGAGTCAATGCGCTGCGCAAATTGAAGGCCGCGGACCTAAAACCGCAAACGCCGGCCATCGAGGAACCGACCACCGGTTTGTCCATGGGAGAATCCGCCGAGGAGATGGCCAAACAATACGGAATCTCCCGTCAGGCCCAGGACGAATATACCGAGATGAGCCATCACCGGGCAGCGGCGGCTTTTGAGGAGGGTCGATTCCCGGAGGTAATGACCGTGTTGACTGGCGATGAATACGATACGCCGGTCGACCGAGACACCATGATCCGTCCCGATACCTCCACAGAAAAAATGGCCGGTCTGCGCCCGGTCTTCGACAAGCGCCACGGGACGATCACCGCCGCCAATGCGTCACCCCTGACCGACGGTGCCTCGGCGGTGATGCTCATGCGCCAGAGCACGGCGAAGAAGATGGGGCTGACTCCTCTGGCCTTCATTCGCTCCTACGCCCAGGTGGGGCTCGATATCGAGCAACACAATCTGTTGCTCGGTCCAACCTTTGCGACACCCCTGGCGCTGGAACGGGCCGGAGCCACGCTGGACGATATGGATCTGGTGGAGATGCACGAGGCCTTCGCCGCTCAGGTATTGGCGAATCTCGAGATCTGGAAGAGCGACCAGTTATGCCAATCGCTGGGGCTCGACGAGGCCATCGGTGAAGTCGATATGGAGACCTTCAACATCAACGGCGGCTCCATCCCGATCGGCCATCCCTTTGGCGCCACCGGTACGCGAATGATCGCTCAATTGGCCGGTGAGATGGATCGCCGCGACGAAAACCTCGGTCTGTTGACCATGTGCGCCGCAGGGGGGCTCGGTTTGAGCATGGTGCTGGAGCGCTGATCGTCGCCGTTGTCAGCGACGCCCTTTCTACAGTACATTGGACCTTAGATAACTGTGTTCGGATCCTAACGTAAGCAGAAGTCACACATCCTTATTCTTTCTTCTGCCGAATCGCCTTCCGAGTATTTGAGAGGTCCAAAAGTGACTCCATCTTCGATTTCTAAATTCATCCTCATCGCCGGTCTTATTTTTTTCGCCCTGGCCTGCTCCGACGATGAGGACACCTCGCGCAACTCCAACGTATTCACACCGGCAAATGAGGGGCAGTGCCTGGGGGAATCGGAGCTCGCCTTATGCGAGGAACACGAATTTGTCTGTGGCGAACACGAGGTTACCGATAAATGCGGTGATACGCGCCATATCGACTGTGGCGACGAAGAAGAGGTCTGCGACGAATTCGATACCTGTGGTGGCGGCGGGGTAACCGGAGTCTGCGGATGCACCGCCAAGACCGACGAGGAAATCTGCGCTGAGGCCGAAGTCGAATGCGGTCCCCTTTCGGCGGTCGTCGAAGAGACGATCGTCGACGTATGTGGACAGGAACGGGATATCGAATCCTGCGGCGACGAGGAAGAAGTCTGCGGGGAATTGGAGACCTGTGGCGGAGGAATCGATGAGGAGGGCGAAGTGATGCTGGGCGTCTGCGGATGCACTCCCGAGACCGACGAGGAATTGTGCGCAGCAGAGGGCTATGAATGTGGTCCTCTCGATGGAGTCGTGGATTCCTGCGGTCAGGAGCGCTCCATCGATTCTTGCGGCGACGCCGACGAAGTGTGCCAGGATTTCGAGGCCTGTGGCGGCGGCGTCGACGAAGAGGGTGAAACGATCCCGGGCGTCTGTGGATGCACCCCCGAAACGGACGAGGACTTATGTGCCGCTGAAGGTTTCGAATGTGGTCCGCTAGATGATGTGGTCGACTCCTGTCAGCAGACGCGCTCCATCGAATCCTGTGGCGACCCGGAAGAGGTCTGCGGTGAATTCGATACCTGTGGCGGCGGCTCCGATGAGGAGGGCGAAGCGATTCCGGGCCTCTGTGGATGCACTCCCGAGACGGACGAGGAGTTATGCGCAGCAGAGGGCTATGAGTGTGGTCCGCTGGAGGATGCCATCGACTCCTGCGGCGAAACGCGATCCGTGGAATCCTGCGGTGATCCGGAAGAGGTTTGCGAGGATTTCGAGGTCTGCGCTGGCATGGACGAAAATGACGAAAACGACGAAAACGACGAAAACGACGAGAACGACGAGAACGACGAAAACGACGAAAACGACGAGAACGACGAAAACGACGAGGAGCTCGGTATTTGTGTCTGTATCCCCGAAACGGACGACGAATTGTGCGCAGCTCACGGGGTTGAATGTGGACCGCTCGACGATGTGGTCGACTCCTGTGAACAGACGCGCATGATCGACTCCTGCGGCGACGAAGAAGACGTCTGTGGTGAATTCGAGACCTGTGGTGGTGGCTCCGACGAGGAGGGCGACCCGATTCCGGGTGTGTGCGGATGTACTCCCGAGACCTGTGTAACCAAGGGAGTGTTGTGCGGCACCATCGATGATGGATGCGGCAATGAAGATGTGGAATGCGATCTATTCTGCGCTGAGCAGGTAGCGGCTTTTGACCAACACGCCTGCGCCGTAGGCTCCGGGGCCGTCAAATGCTGGGGTCGAAACGACTTCGGCCAACTCGGCACCGGCGATACGAACAACCGCGAAAACCCGGCCGACGTGATCGCCTCCGACGACGCGGACGACACTCAATTGCTGTCCAACGTCGCCCACGTGACCACCGGCACCGCCCACACCTGTGCACTCTTCAACGATACGTCTGTGCGCTGCTGGGGCTCTAATGCCCAAGGTCGATTGGGCGAGGGCTCCGGGACGAGTACCACCGGGCCATCGAGTGAGGCGATCTCCTCGGGAGCCATCAAGATCAAGGCCGGCGATCAACACACCTGTGCGCTGATCACCAATGTTGCCAGCGACGAGGAATTGGACGACATCCCGGCCGGCACTGAAGGCCAGGTGCAGTGTTGGGGCCACAACGAATTTGGACAAATCGGTGATGCCGAGCTCGACTTCGGTGCCACGGCCGCCGTGCCCACTCCGGTGATGGACGCCAGCGGAAACCCGCTGGACGCTATAGATATCACCGTCGGTGACGATCACTCCTGCGCTCTGTTGGCCGACGACACCGTCTGGTGTTGGGGCCGCAATCGCTACGGACAAGTCCAACATCTACAACCGAATTACTCCAGCAACGACGGGAATGGATTCCAGGACGCATATGCCGTCGATCCAAGCGTTGGTATCGATGTCGCGACCCGCATCGATGTTCCCACACAATTGGATTATACGACCCTTATCAGCGACGTATCGTCGGTCCCCCCGGATCCTTTGTGGGTCAGCGCCGGATCCGACTATACCTGCATCGC
The DNA here is from genome assembly GCA_007119595.1 of Myxococcales bacterium. Classification (GTDB taxonomy): domain Bacteria; phylum Myxococcota_A; class Bradymonadia; order Bradymonadales; family Bradymonadaceae; genus SLJM01. The sequence goes on along the minus strand of SKPJ01000286.1, from coordinate 5,527 downwards.
CGACGGCAATAACGACGACATCTTTTGTTGGGGTGTCATCGTAACACCTCCCCGGGACAACGATCCCTGTACGGTGGAGGTCTCGATGCGCCATGAAGAGGACGATGTGAACAGCCAATTCGGGGACGCCGATATATGTTCGGTGCTGCCCGTGCCCACCCTCGCTGATGACAGCGACCAGGATACACCGGCCACATTCCCGATCATCGAGTACTCTCGAGACTCCATTGAAGAGGAGGATCCAAACGATCCGGACGAAACTATCACCGTGGAGTACAAGGTGCTCGAAGAGGTCTTCGTCGAGGCCGTGGCTGCCGAGCCGTACCGCATCGAGCTGACCAGTGCCTCTCATATCCATGACGACAATATCAGCGATATCGCAATGCTCGATTCGCGCTCCAGTGCAAATCACTTCTGCGCAATCCTCGATATCCCGCCCACCCATTTCAATTTCAGCAATCTGGTCTGCCTGGGAGCCAACCGCTCCGGGCAACTCGGCGACGGCACGGACAATAGCTTTTCGCGCTACCGAGAGGTGCGCCGCGACGTGGACGACAACGACGTCCATGCCACCCAGATATCATTGGGCGCCGACTTCACCTGCGCATTGATGGACGATAATAATATTCAGTGCTGGGGAAGCAATTCACACGGCCAGATTGGAAACTCCGACCTGGAGGAAGACGAGTCGTTCCGCCCCTTCGACGTGCGGCTGGAAGTACCGGATTGATCGCGAAAACCCAATATAATTCAGGCCCGCAGCGAGCATCGCTGCGGGCCTGAATGACTCTGTTTGCCACCTCGTGAGTAGGCAGCTTCTCATCACGTTGATTCGTCGAGAATCTTCCAGAAACGCCAGACGTCCTCAAAAGAATTGTACAGGGGCACAGGAGCCAGGCGTATGACGTCGGGGCGCCGAAAATCACAGACCACACCGGCCTGCTGAAGTTTGTCGTAGCGCTTCTGAGACTCATGGTGGACCAGCATCGAGACCTGGCAGCCCCGATGGTCGGGATCGTCAGGGGTAATGACCTCGAAATCGCGCTGTGGGAGTTGTTTTATCAACTCCAAGAGATAGCCGGTCAATCGGTCGCTCTTTTGACACAACGCCTCCATGGTGGCCTCGGAAAACAGCTCCAATGATGCGCGCAATGATGCCATCGACAGGATTGGAGCGTTGCTCAACTGCCATCCCGCAGCGCCCGGTTGGGGTTGGAATTGGGGCGGCATCTCAAAGCGGCTCTCCGGATCGATTCCCCACCAGCCTGCAAATCGGGGCAACTCAAAAGCCTCTGCGTGCCGGTCGTGCACGAAGAGTCCCGAGACGGCGCCGGGACCGGCGTTTAAGTATTTGTAGGAGCACCAGGCAGCAAAATCGGGCCCCCATTCGTGGAGCTTCAATCTCACATTGCCCGCTGCGTGTGCCAGGTCGAAACCCACCGACGCCCCCGCTGCGTGGCCGGCCTCGGTAATGCGTTGAAGATTAAAAAAATGTCCGTTGTAGAAATTGACCCCGCCGAACAAAACCAGAGCCAATTCATCGCCCTCCTCTTCGATGGCGGCCTCGATATCGTCGGTGCGAAGATGGGTTTCTCCCTCGCGAGGAGTGACCTCGATGATCGCTTCCTGCGGTGAAAACCCGTGAAATGCCGCCTGGCTCTGCACGGCGTAGCGATCGGAGGGAAAGGCCCCGCCTTCGATCATGATCTTGAAGCGCTTCTCAGTGGGCCGATAAAAGGAGACCATCAAAAGATGCAAATTGGCGGTCAGGGTATTCATGGCCACTACTTCGTGAGGACGAGCACCCACGATTTCGGCCAACGGTTCGCTGAGTAATTCGTGATAGGAATACCAGGGGTCGACGTCGGAAAAATGACCGGCGACGCCCTTGTGGGCCCACTTTTGGAGCTCCCGTTCGATGGCATTGGACGTCGATCGGGGCTGCAACCCCAGTGAATTTCCGCAAAAATACAGGACTTCCTCGCCCGATTCATCGCGTGGAAGATGAAAGCGGTTGCGGAAGTCAGCGAGATCGTCCTCGCGGTCCATCTGACGGGCAAATTCCCGTTCTGTGATCGTCATCGATGCCTCGTCTGGAGAATGAAAAAACAAGGTCCTGCGCCGGCGCTAGTCAAACTTCAATGCACCGGACGCAAGGGATATAAAATGGGCCGCGAGGGTGCGGCATCGGACTCAAATCGCGCAAATCGAAGGGATAGGGCATACGGACCGTCACGGACTTCGTCGGGGACTGCGATCAACTCGGTGATCGTGCGGCGTCGACTCTTTTCGGTGGCCCGAGAATGGCGCTCAATACCGAAAAAGAGATGGTGATTGGGAAGGGTTCCGCCGTCGGATTCGCGGTCCACCGACGGCAGCTCCACCAACAGGTGTTCGCACCCGATATCGCGCAGCCACTCGACGGCCTGGGTGGTCAAGTACGGCGGGTTGGTGCCGCTGTGGTCGCAGTGTGAATCGAAGGACTGGCAGCGAATGACAAGGGATTCAAGAAAGAAATCGTCTGCCGCGCAGGCCTTTTGCGCCTGCTGTAGATCCCGGGCACACAACACTCGATCTGTGGGCTCCGAGCTTCCGCCGTAGGACTCCTGGACCTCTGCCAACCGGCGAATCGGCGCCGAGAGCACGGTCGCCAAAAGGAGGGGACGAGCTACGGTATCACCGACGGAAATTCTCTCCTCCGTCAGATGTCCAACCCCCTCGGTATGGGTTCCATTTGCGTGAGCGGTGAGTTGGACGGTTTCGCAATTGGCGCTGCCGCCACGGCGGGTATCACCGATAAAATCGCCGTCCGCCACGGCTTTGGATTGCGCCGGCGGCAACCCGAATGCCCTGGGCTGTTCGCCCTCAAATGCGAGCGGGATCGCCAACTCCACCGAGGCCCCGGCGTCGATGGTCCAACGCTTGCCGGCGATGTGGACGCCGAGTTTCATCCACTGCACTCCTACGCCAAGGACTCGCTATGTGATCGGCTGGCCTCGGTTTCGTAATCCTCGCGCTTTCGGCCCAGCCATTCCAGGGCCGTTCCGGAGAGCATTCGCTCCTTGGTGGCGGCATCGAAGTCCATGGACTCGATGAGTTTTCCAGGCTCGTGCTCTCCCAGGACAAAGGGATAATCGGTTCCCAGAGCGAGTTGATCGGCGCCGATCTCGTCGACCAGAAATTGGAGCATCGCCGGATCGTGAACCAGGGTGTCGAAATACAATTTATCGACCAGCTTTCGGGGACGGGACTTCGACTTGACCTGGCATAGGTCGGGGCGAACCTGAAATCCCCAGTCCACGCGCCCCAGTGTGGCCGGAAAGGAGCCGCCACCATGGGCGAACGCAAATTTCAGGTCCGGATATCTATCGAGCACTCCGCCCATCATCAACGAACATATCGCCCGAGAGGTCTCCGCCGGCATGCTCACCAGCCAGGGAAGCCAATAATCGGAGAGTTGATCAAAGCCCATCATATCCCAGGGATGAACAAAAATCGCCGCTTCCAACTCCTCGGCAGCCTCCCAGAGAGCGTCGAAGCGCGGGTCGTCGAGATTGGTCTCGTTGACATGGGTTCCGATCTCGACGCCGGCGAGGTCGAGCTCTTTGACGCAGCGCTCCAATTCCTGGATGGAGCGATCCGTATCCTGCATCGGCAAGGTACCGAGGCCGTCGAATCGGCGCGGGTGCTCGGTGATCACCTGGGCAATATGATCGTTGAGAATTTTTGACAGATCATGGGCATCTGCCGCCTTCGCCCAATAGCTGAACATAACGGGGACCGTCGACAGCACCTGTACGTCGACGTGATCGTCGTCGCACTCCTCCATGCGCACTTTCGGATCCCATACGTTGGGATCGACGTCGCGAAAAAACTCGTCGTCGCGCATCATCCGCGCCGAACAACCCGGACAGTCGTGGTCGAGGCGAATAAACCCGCCATAGCCATAACGATCGTGGAGATCGGGCCAGGATCGGGGGAGAATATGGGCGTGAATGTCGATCTTCATCGATTTCCCTGGGATGCGATTCGATCTGACGGCGAGTGCCATATATCAGTGTTATTTTTCGAGATAGGCCCCACAATTGTCACAGGTGCGAGCGTCGTCGTCGGACCAGAAAGCCTCAATGGCGGCTCGAAGCTGCTCGACGATGTCGGTGAGGTAGAAAAATTCCTCGTGGAGCACCTCGCCACATTCGTCACAATACCAGCGCAGTCCATCGTCATTGCCCTCGGCGCGTTTGTGCTCGATGACCAATCCGATGGTATCTTCGCCGCGCTGTGGAGAATGGGGAACCATGGAGGGAAGCAAAAAGATCTCTCCCTCTCCGATGGTGATATCTTTAAATTCCCCGTCCTCGACCACCTTGAGAGTCATATCGCCCTCCAGTTGGTAGAAAAACTCCTCACTGGGGTCGATGTGATAGTCCTTTCGCTGGTTGGGTCCACCGACGACGAATGCCATGAAATCGGCGTCCTCCCAGATCTTTTTATTGCCCACGGGAGGCTTGAATGCCTCGCGGTTGTCTTCGATCCATTGCTTGAAATTGATGGGGGGAAGCAATTTGCTCATGGGAGACCTCCAGAAGTAAAGAGTCGGCAATTCGGCGGGCGTAATGCCGCGAAATGAACCCGATTTACGGGATGTCACACGGGGTCGATACAAGTGCCCACATACAAGCCGCAGGACCGCGAATTGTCAAGCAAGTGCGCAAATCCGGACCGCCCATCGCCCGATGGGCTCGCGGCATTGGCAGCCGACGTCGAAGCCCGGTCACCGTTTGAAAATGGTGTCGAGCTGTTGAAAGCCGGTCTGCAACAAAAAATTGGGGTTACGACCGTAGCTCTTGGCGCCCAGGATATAGAAATTGGGCTCTGGATTCTCGAGGGTCTCGGCGCCGCCGGAGGGCTGGTCGAGACAATCGCCACCGGAGGCGGAGAGTAGGCTGGCGGCGAGGTTCATTGGACCATCGCTGGCATAGCACAGGTGGATCTGCAATTCGCGAGACAGCGAGATATCGGGACGATATCCGACATTGGCGACGACGCGATCGACCACGACGGTCCGGGCCCTGCCCGCTTGCTCCAGGGTCACTTCGATGCCCTCCTCTCGCTCTTCGAGGCGCCGAACCGTAGCTTCAGAGAGGGGTTCGATGCCATCGACTTCGCCTCGAGCGGCGGTGTTTCCAAATCGGTCCAGGCGGGCTCGTTCGGCCAGGGGATCATCGTCGATTACATCTCTTGGTTCGCCGTGAGCTCGAAAAGCCCACACCACCTCGGTGGAGGGCTGCCGTCGGCGGAGCTCTCGAAGCAAATCGAGGGTGGTCAGCGCCGAATGGCCGTGACCGACGAGCAAAACCCGTTGTCCCCGTAGTTGCGCCCGATGATCCTCACCGTCGAGGTCCGGGATCTGGCGCATGATCTGGCCGTTGAGTTTGTCCTCGCCGATGGCCGGCAAACCGCCCGGTCCCAGCGCGTTGGGCTGGGAGAGCACCCCGGAGGCATCGATGACGATGTCGGCCTCCTG
>SKPJ01000508.1 GCA_007119595.1 Myxococcales bacterium | reverse complement strand
GCTCGGTGTCGGTGATCACCAGATGGCCTGCGGGTTCGGAGTCGCCCTCTGTGGTCAGCGGCAGGGAAGCGAGAAATCGCAGCTTCCACGGAGCACTGCTCCACGCGTGGTCGGACAGACTCTCGTCTTGGAGTAGATCGCTTATCACGACGTGCTCTGCGCCGCCGACGATCGCTTGGAGTTGTTCGATATCGTCGGTGTTGCCGGGATGGCTCGCCGTACCGGGATGACCTTTGGTCGCGCTCAACAATTGCCAGTGGCCATCACAGCCATCTCGGTACACCGCCGTCGATGATGCATTCAATGCGATCGATGCCAGCCGGCATAGTCGTTCCAGCAACCCCAGTTCCAGTGTTTGCAGTGACGGTAGTTGTGTTTTCATGATCGACTCGAGGCGCAAAAAACCATTTGCCGAATTCGAGCAGCTTCGCCCTTGATCCCAACGGTGTTGCGCACCACCATTTCTGGATCCGTACAGAAGCGCCTGATGACTTATGAGAAAACACGTCTATCAAGGGTATCATGAAATCGATCTCGTACACAGCTAGATATACTTTGGAGCGGAGCACGTCAGTGGGACGACAGGACTTAGGACCGAGGGCAACAGCAATCTCCAAGCGTGGTATGCCAGAGATGGACCGGAAGGGGGCGGTGAAGTTTTTCGTGGTTTTTGTCTTTGCGCTCTTCTTTTGTATTGTTCTCGTTTCCTGCGCATCATCCCCGGGTGTCGAAGTACCACAGACCTCCGAAGAAAACTCCGCGACATCGTGGTATGCCGAATCCGACGGTGAAGATCGACCGGTCCGCGACAGAGACCACCGTTCCTCACAACACGTCGACCCGGCCCGTCATTGGTGGGGTCAGATTCAGCAACGAGCCGATCTCGCATATGCCGAATTGCAGACGGAAATAGCCGATTGTCTCGAAGGCCTCGGCGAATCCTCCCAGGTTCGAGAAATGGCCCTGAAGGCTCGCCAAAGCGATCGACCCGACGTGGGATATGAATTGGTCGACGTGGTTACTCATCCCGAATCTGGCGTGGAAGAGCGCTGTGTAGAGGAGTTGTCACAAGACTTCGTCGACGCAGTGGACACCGCGTTTTGGGATGCCTTCGATACCTATATCGCGACATTTATACATCGCGGTGATCTGATCACTGAATGCGACGAAGGAGGCGATCAAAACGCGGTATGTCTCGATCTGGACGTGCAGAGCCCAGCCGACTCGGTGGATTCTGGGCATGCCTCGGGCTGCGACGACGAATTGGTCGATGCCGTGAATGCCGCTATGCGACAGGGGCGCCCGTGTTGGTCGCCATCACAATTTTTGGAGCGGGCGGAATATTTCGGCGATCAGCCGATTCAGATGCGCGCCGTTCTCTTTGGTCATCTCTCCGTCAACGACGGTGGTGCACGGGTCGTACTTCGCCACAATCAACCCTGGGTTGAGTCAATGGCGCGCTGTGTCGTCGATGAAGTCGCCGCCGCCGGGCTAGATGTACAGTGGAGCGAAAAACGCTGTACGGCGACGTTGAGAAATCGCTCCGTGACATACTGGAACCGACCCGTATTCACCTATATTGAAGACGGTGAAACCGAGTGACCTACAGCGAGATCTTTTTCTCGAGTTGGGTTGGACTCCAGACCCAGGCAAAGGCTCCAAAGGTCAGTGCGATAGCTGCGGGCCGCGTGTAGGGATAATACTCCGGCCACAGCACGGTGGCCGCGCCCAGCACGACGAAGATTAATGAGAAGAGGCAGATTCGAAGATCGGAGACCAGCCCAATGGCGATGAGCAACATGAATGCCAGAGCGTTTTCAGCCAGTCGCGACATCAGAATATGCTCGTCGAGATACCAGACCGACCAACGAATCGATGCCAGGGCTAGCTGAAAGGTCAACAGAAGATAGGCCAGTCGTGCATTGGCTGCATTGGCAAAGATCCGTTTGCGAAAGGCAAAGAGTCCGACGATCACAATGGCAGTATTGCGAAAGCCGGCGATCATGTGGCTTTGCAACTGCCCGGCGTTCGTGACCGCCTCCCCGCCGTAGCGCAGTGCGCCGTACAAACTGGTGGCCGTCCAGATGGCACCAAAGATGAGGACCAGAATGCTTCGGGCGGCGCTAGACGTGCGCAGGTCGAGGTCTTTTTCCAACTTTTTTAAGCGCTGTAGATCTTGTTGCTCTCCCTGAAGACGGTCTTCCAGTTCATCGGCCCGACGCGTCAAGTCGGGCCTTTTCTCAGGCAGGTCGAGGATACAGCTTCGAGCGGCGTCCAGATTTTCGTGTTCGATATGATAATCGGCCATGGACTCCAGGCATTGTTGCAGTCCCGCGGCGGCTGATTCGTTGTCGGGCCAGATACGCAACGCCTCCAGGTAACCAAAATGGCACTCGCCGTAGGCATCGTGTACCGCGGCAACTTCGGGATCGGAGGAGCTCAGAAGAACTTGTAGATCGGCTCGACGTTTGTCGGCGGCAGCGCTGATCGCGATCGATTCGCGATGCTCTAAGTAGTCTCGAAGGGCGTCGCGGAAGTCACCGGCGGAGGCAAAGCGCTCACTTTTTTCTCGATGACAGGCCTTATTTGCTATTCTGGCCAGCTCAGCGGGTATATCATCATCGTAATCAACGGGTTCGGAGCAGCTCGCGTTATACAGTAACTCCAGCAATGTCGCCCCGGAATGACGGGGCTCGCCGGTGAGCACGTCGTGCAGGGTGGCGCCGAGCAAATAGACATCGGTGCGCTCGTCGATCTCCTCCACTTGTTGGCGTGCCATCTCCGGAGCCATATATCCCGGTGTGCCACACAGAGATTGGGGATCGCGTCGGCCCGGCAGTAGCGGCTTGTCGTCGTCGAGATAAACGGCGATCCCCCAATCCACCAGATAGACCTCGTCGTAGTTGCCGATCATGACGTTTTCCGTCTTGATGTCTTGGTGAATGACGCCGCGGCTATGGGCAAAGCGCACCGCATTGGCCACCTGGATTAATATCTTGATATCCCTCTCTAAGTCCGGTGCTGATTCCCCCTCTTGTTGCGATAGCAGGTGTCTGCGCCACGAAATCCCCTCGACCCGCTTCATCACGATCAGCGGTATTTCATCCGGAGTGCGGCCCACCAGGTAGATGGGAATGATATTCGGATGCTCGAGATAGCCCGTGACGTAGGCTTCCTGCATCAGTGTCTGGACGATACCGGGATCATCCTGTTTTTCGCGGAGGGTTTTGACGGCCACTTCCCTATCCAGGGAAACCTGATTGGCCAATTGCACAGTACCCATCCCGCCTTCGCCGAGGACTTTCAAAGGGATCAGATCAGCCGACAATTCTCCGTCGTTATCCTCGCCGAGATTCAATTCCGGCAGTGTGTGCAGCCGTTGTTGAGGGGGAGCCATTGGCAGGGTAGGGGAGCGCCGAAATGACAGAGTGGGTTGGACCCGGGTGTCCAGGTTTTCATCGGAAATACCGAGGGTCTTTAAATGGGTGGCGAATGCTTCCAGAACGTTATCATTCGACATGATTACTCCGGGGTACGCACCGATACGTATTGGCGCACCATTAACAGATCGACGGGCCGGTGTGTAACGAGTTCGGATTTCGAACGTCGCCGAGGTGCAAACGCCAGTTCTTCCGCCGTCGCTGTCACAGCCTCTAAGACCGAATCAGACGATCCAGTACTCCAGACCGGGGTCGATCTTCGGTATCTCCAGGGGGTATCCACCGTGACGGGGAAAGCGCTGCAGTTGGAGGCCGTCGCACTCGACGCCAATGGCCAATTCGAAGTGGTCACCGGCCGACAAGCCCAGACGATGGAGGGGGAATGATGCCTCGGCGACGTCGTCAAATACGGCCACGGTCCCCGGTAGTTCCTCGAGATCGCGGTGGTGGTCTCCCGGCGCCAACCGAAGGGTGGAGATCTGGTCCTCGACTTTGATTCGTATCTGGAAACGGCACGTTGGCGTAAAATCGACCCCCGGCTGCAGTTGGAGAAAGAAATGCAGCGGCGAAAAACCATATAAAAGGGTCTGGAGCGGCCGTACTGACTCGAACATCGAGCCGTGAGCGCCTGTGACGTCGATTTGTCCGGCGCCGTTCCAGTCGAAATATTCACCGATCTGCCCGTCAATGGTGGGCGAGATAAAGCGCTTGGCAGTGGCGATCGCCGTCCCGTCGACGGGGCTGCCGTTTGAGTCCCGGTAGATGGGATCGCCGAGTTGCGATGGTGGGGTTTGCTCCAGACAAGTCCATACCCCGGAGATGAGAGCGCGAAAGAGAGCGTCGAATTGGTCGTCTTGCTCCGAGGTGAAATCGTCGCCGTACCACCAGAACCAATCCGAGCCCTGGGCGATGCGCAGATGCTCGCGCGCCCGACTCACACCGCCGTGATCTGAATTACTGGCGGTCATTTTTTCCAATAGCTCGTCGGCCCGCCGCAACCACTCCCAGGCTTCGTTGGTTTCTTGATGACCGATCCAGATATCAAAATTGGCCATGATCCAGGAGCCCGAGTGCAGATGGTCGAGTCGACCCGGTGAGGGATTCGAGATTTGTGACGGTCTGCGAGTCCGCAGTTCACGGGCCGACTCCAGACGCTCGTAGAGCGCCTCGAGAAAATGGCGTCCATCGTCGGGATAGTGTTCCCAGGGGTTTTCACCGTCGAGGATGATGGATACGCATCCCCGGCGACCGGCGAGACGATCACCGATGGCGACGAGTGCGCCGACGAGGTCGTCGGCGGCCTCGTCGGCGGGAAGCTCGGAGTAGCTAAAACCGATGCGGTCGCTCAACCCACGGTCGCGAAAAAAGATGCGCGGCGACGGGTCGTCGCCTACACGCCAGGGCCGCCACAGGTCTCGATCGCGCTGCCAGTCCTCGCCCCGTGATCGGCACAGGACTTCTTCGTCGGTGGCGATCCATTCCACGCCGGCCTCGGCGAAGATCTTTACCGCCTCCGGCGAGACCGACCCTTCCGACGGCCACATTCCGGTGGGGCGCTCTCCGAAGGCATCCTCGGCGAAATCGAGGGCTTCCTTGAGCTGGTAGGCGGCATCCCGGGGAGCCCGGTAGGACGTAGGCCGCGGGCGATCCGGAGACGGCCGGGCTGCGGTATCGGTATCGATCACCAGGGGAATGATGGGATGATACATCGGCGATGCACAGATCTCGATCTGTTGGCGACGGGCCAGCTTGCGATACAGGGGAAGAAGCCGGCGCAAAAGCTCGAGATGCAGGTCGAGCAGTGCGTCTTTTTCTTCGGGAGAAAACCCGCCGTCCTGTTGGCGAAGCTCGTCGAGCAGTGGAAAATCGTCGCGGGCTGCAAATCCACACCAATGCAGATTGAATAATACCTGCAGATCGAGGAGTTCCTGGTCCGATAACGATGTCGCCATCTCTGCGACCCCGAGCTGTCGACGGCGCTGATACAGCTCTCGGTAGCGTGGCGATGGCTCGACGTGGTGCTCGATATTGAGACTGAAGAAGTTGCGCACGATGCCGCGTCGCTCAGCGAGCTCGAGTGCGCGTGGGGCCGTGCTCGACCAACGCCACCAGCGGTCGCGCTTGTCGTGGTCTACATATTCCCTTATTTGCCGCAGCAGACTGCCCGAAAAATTCACGGTGGCGCTTATTCTTGGCCACCGCTCGAGGAGCCGGCCCATATCGTAATACGACTTGACGGCATGAAGCCGTACCCAGGGCAAGACGAATTCCTCGGCATCGGGAATGCCGTAATAGGGCTGATGGAAGTGCCAGATAAATAGTACGTCCAGAGCGTCGCCACCGCTTCGGGAATCGGTCATGAAAATTGGAATCCTTTGGGAATGACTACAATGCCCTCGTCGGAGACGGGAAATCGCTTTCGATCTTCCTCCGGTTCGAAACCGATGACCGTATCCGGTGGGATCTCGACCTCTTTGTCGACAATCGTCTTGCGCAATCGCGCCCGGCGTCCCACCTCGACTCCCTCGAAGAGCACCGATTTCTCAATATCTGAGTAGGAGTGGGTGCGGACTCGCGGAAAGAGCACGGAATTGCGAATGGTCCCCCCGGAGACAATACACCCCTCGGCGACGATGGAGTCGATGGCAGTTCCGACCCGTTGGGTTGATGGATCGTGGTGGACGAATTTGGCCGGCGGAAAGTGCTGGTAATGGCTCCGAATGGGCCATACTGGATTGTAGAGATCGAATTCGGGATCGACGCTCACCAAATCCATCGATGCTTCCCAGTAGGACTTGATGGTTCCCACATCGCGCCAGTAGTTGATACCCTGGTCAAAATTTCCGGGAATCCTATTCTCAGAAAAGTCGTAGACCATCGTCTTCGCCGAGGGGTCGGTGACCATATGGGTGACGATATCTCCACCGAAGTCGTGATTGCTCTGTTCGTCTTCGGCATCGCGAATGACCTCGTCGATTAGCCGTGGTGTGCGAAAGACGTAATTGCCCATGCTCGCCAGGCAGTACTCCGGATGATTCGGCATCGGCCGTGGGTCATCTGGCTTTTCTTGAAAACCGATGATGCGGTGATCTTCGTCGACCTCGATGATGCCGAATTGAAATCCCTCCTCAATGGGTACCGGGATGGCTCCCACCGTCAGATCGGCTTCTGTCTCACGGTGAAAGTGGACCATCTGGCGCACGTCCATATGGTAGATATGATCGGCGCCGAAGACGCAGATATCGTGTGGAGCTTCGTCCTCGATGTGATTGAGGCTCTGGTAGATGGCGTCGGCACTGCCGGCAAACCAGTGGGGGCCGCGGCGCTGCTGCGCCGGCACGGAGTCGATAAAATGGCCCAGAAATTCGTCGAGCCGCCATCCGCGGCTTAGATGCTGATTGAGGGAGTCGCTTTTGTACTGGGTCAGGACCTTGATTTTATAAAAGCCGCTGTTGACGAAATTGGAGAGAACGAAGTCGATGATGCGATAGCGCCCGCCAAAGGGAACCGCCGGCTTGGCTCGCTCGGTCGTCAGTGGCCGCAGGCGAGTTCCCTGGCCTCCGGCGAGTATCATGACGAGTACGTCATTCATCACAGACTCCAGTGCAATAGGTGGGATTATTCAGGTCAGTATTCGATGTGAAATCTCCCGGCCAACCCCGGGCTAAAAAAACAAGCCCAGGACATAGGCTGTGGCGCCCAAGAGCACGACGACGAAGGCGACCAAAAGACTGATCCAAACCCCGGCCAGACCGCCCGTTGATTCGGAGGTCTGTGGCGGTGTGGCCGCCGGCCCGGAGGGCTGCGGCGTGGGTTGTTGATCGGTGCTCGGCTGGGCCTGTGGCTCGGGCTGCGCTGCGGCATTGGGCCGTGGCGTCTGGGAAGCTACACCAGGGGCTCGATGGGGGCTCGATCCCATGGCCTGCGGCTGTCGAGCGGGGGCGGCCTGTTGAGGGGTTGCCTGCTGTGGGGCGGCGGCCTGCTGTGGAGCCGCCGTCGGCGCCGAGCCGGACGTGCTGCCACCGGACGCACTGGCAGTCTCCATAACGGGTTCCACGCTGGCACCGGGGAGCGTGGGGGGGGTGCCCGCTCCGTTCTCGATGGCCGCGGGACTGCGGATCGCATCGTAGGCCGAGGTCGAACGGGCGATGTCGCCGAGGCCGGCCTCCTGCCAGGAGTCGGAATCATCTCCGTCTCCAGAGGTGGCTTCCGTGGCTTCCACTGCTGGAGCGTCCTCCGGAGCCGGTTCGCCACCCCCGAAGCCCAGATCTGCCCACATTCGGGGATCTTCGAAGCTTCCGTCGCCGTCGGTCGATACTTCTCCCTGGTCCGGCAGTGACTCGTAATTTTCGGCCATATACATGTCCAGATCATCGATCTCCTCGAGGGACTTGAGTTGATCGAGTTGTTTCTGAATCGCCGCGCCCACGGCTTCATCTTTGGCGGTTTTCTTGCGCTGCGGACGCTGCTCTCGAAATTGAGTCACCAACGTGGCCAGATCGTAGGAGGTGACGACCCGGCCATATTCGAAGAGAAAATTGGCCAGGGATCGACCCAATTTTTCGGTGCTTTGAAAGCGCTCATCGGCATCTTGGGCCAGGCTCTGCATCAAAACTCGCTCCAACCCGGCCGGTACATCCTCACGCAATTGGCGAATCGATGGAATGTCGGCTTTGCGCACCTGCTGGAGTGTCTCGTAATCCGATTCCCCCAAAAAGAGGCGTTTGCCGGCGAGCATCTCCCACAGCAAAATCCCGACGGCAAAGATATCCGTTCGCTCGTCGATGTCCTCGCCGTGAGCCGCTTCCGGCGACAGATACCCGAATTTTCCCTTGACCACGCCGGGATCGGTGGCCTCGGCTTGGCTTTTGGCTTTGGCGAGGCCGAAGTCGGTGATCTTGACCTCGCCGGAACTGGACAACAACACGTTGGGAGGGCTTATGTCGCGATGGACAATATCCAGTGGATTTCCCTGTTGGTCGCATTTTTCATGGGCGTGGGTCAGTCCCTTGCAGACCTCGATGGCGATGAAGACGGCGTGCTCCACCCGCATCGGCTGGTTGTGACGGTGCAAAAACTCGATCAGTTTTTTTAGATTCGTGCCGTCCACATACTCCATGACGATGAAGTAGGTGCCATCGGCAATGCCGAGGTCGAAGACGTGGACGCAATTGGTGTGATTGAGGTGGAGGCTGACCTTGGCTTCGTCGAGAAACATCCGCACAAAGCGCTGATTCTGGGTCAGGTTGGGCAAAATCCGCTTGATGGCGACCAGCTTCTCAAAGCCCTGCATGCTGGTGGAGTTGGCCTTGAATACCTCGGCCATTCCACCGGCATCGATACGCTCGATCACCTTGTAACGTTGCTCAGCCATAGAGGTTCAGCATCCAAATGTCGTAAGCGGTGTCCCGGCGAGTATAGGGTAACCGATCGCGATGGCCAAGGTTGTCCCCGCTCTTCATTGGTCCAAAGTGACAACCCGGTGATGAAATGGCGACGCAGTCAAGGGGGGAGGCGGAAAAACGATGGGCCTCCTACGACGGCTACCACCGACGCAATAGTGAAGCGACCATTGATGGTGGCCACTACGAGAGAAGTTTCAAGACGAGGATTTGGGGTTTCGAAGCGTCGGTTGGACCTTGCGTTTTCGAAGCCCTTGGATGTTGAACATATCGACCTTCTCGGATTTACCCTTTAATTCGGTGGGGGGAAGTTTGTCGGCCACCACCAGTTTATGAACCTGCTCGTAGGTATCTGGGCCGACGACAATCTCACCGGGGCCGGCGACGGAACAGATGCGGGTAGCCGTATTCACCACATCGCCCATGACGGTGTAATTCATACTCTTGGTCGAACCCATATAGCCGGCGACAACTTCGCCGGTATTGAGCCCAACACCGATGCGAAGCGTCTCTTCGTCGCCGGCCTGGCGGTTGGCGTTGAAGGTCCCGATGACCTCTTGCATCTCGATGGCGCAGCGAACGGCCCGCTCGGCATCGTCGGGGCGGGCCAGGGGAGCGCCCCAGATGGCCATGATCTCGTCGCCGATGAATTTGTCGAGCGTTCCCTCGTGCTTGAAGATGATATCCACCATCAATTCGAAGTACTCATTGAGCAATTCCACCACCTGTTGCGGGGTGTGACTTTCACTGTAGGAGGTGAAATTGCGAATGTCGGCGAACATCACGGTGGCCCGCCGCAATTCGCCGCCTTTTTTCATCTCCAGCCGGCCGCTGACGACCTCCTCCACCAACTGGGGGGAGAGCAGACGATGGAGTTTTTCACGGACCACGATCTCCTCCTCCATTTTCTTGAGGAGCCGATGGTGGTTGATGAGCACTGCCGCCTGGCGCGCAAAACCGGTCAAGATCTGGAGGTCCTTTTCGGTAAATGCACCGCTCTCCACGGTGGAGTCGAGATGAATCACCCCCAACAGGCGCTCCTCGAGCAACAGGGGGACGCTCATGGTGGAGCGGATATTTCCGAGGATGATGGAGTGAGCCCCCGAAAAACGGTCGTCCTTCATGGCATCCGAGGACAACACCGCCTGTTTTTCGTCGATCACCTCATTGAGAATGGTCCGCGAGATGCGCACGTCGCCCACTCCGATCGATGGATCCCGGCCGCGCACCACCATCGGGATCAGGCGCTCCGAATCCGGAAGCCGCATCAAAATCACCCCGTGATCGGCGGGAAAGATCTCGAATGCCTTTTCCAAAATCTTTTCCAGCAACACATCCAGATCGGTCTCCACCCCGATGGATTGACTCAGCGCATGGGCGATGCGTAGTTTTTCGTAGTCCCGACGCAATACCGAGACCTCGTTGATCTTGCTCTCCGGCAAAAACCCCTCATCGGCCTGATGAGCAATCCGATTTTGAATGTGGGATTCCAACTCGTCGGCGTGAATGGTGACCCTGTTCTGGGAGTCCACCTTGGTCGGATCTTCATGGAAGGTTAGATCCGTGGAGCCTACACTGATGGTGGCTCCATCGGTGAGATAGATCTGGGAGTTGACCTCCTCACCGTCGATATAGGTCCCGTTTCGGCTATCCAGATCGCGGACGTAATAGTAGCCCTCAATATCCTTTTCGATGACCGCGTGTTCCTTGGAGACCACCCGGTCTAAGAGCTGTATATCCTGTTCGGGATGGCGACCAATGGAGGTGACGTTGTCCAGTGTATGGGTGCGACGTACGCCTCGGGTGTCGCGGTAGATGACCTTGGCCATGGCCGATTCTCGATCGGGAGGATACGCTGGCGGACACACGCAAAAGATCCCGACGATTGGGAGGACGCGGTGTGGGGCCTACAGTTACGTATTGCTACTTCATTGCGCGCACCCTGTTTCTATCGAAGTTTCCCGTTTCTTTCAACTTCCATCGCCGCTAGGAAGGGGCTATGGACCACACCGGTGAATCGGGAATGCACCGGTCCCAGCGCAGTGTTGCGAAGAGCGAAATCCACTCGCCAACAAGGAGTGCTCATGAATCTGGTCAACGCCCACATCTTATTGGTGGACGACGAGGTGGCCCATCTGGAAACACTGGCTCGTCTGTTCCGAAAGGAGGGTCACGAAGTGCAGACGGCCTCCGGGGGACAACAAGCACTGGATCAGATGCGAGAGCAGAAATTCCACCTCATCATCACCGATTTGATGATGCCCGATATCGACGGGATGGACGTGCTGAAATTGGCTCAGACATTGCAGCCGGAGACGGAGGTGATCTTGATGACCGCCTTTGGCACCGTGGAGCGCGCCGTGGAGGGCATGAAGGAGGGCGCCTACGATTTCGTCTCCAAGCCCATCAAACGGGCGACCATTTTAAAGGCCGCCCGCCAGGCTTTGGAGCGCCAGGCGTTGGTCGTGGAAAACCGGGAACTCAAAGCTCGACTCGCCGATCTTGAGGAGGAGCCAACGATCGTCGGTCAGTCGCCGCTGATGCGTGAAGCCGTGGATCGGGTGCGACAGGTGGCCCCCAGCGACGCCACGGTGTTGATCACCGGAGAGAGTGGTACCGGCAAGGAATTGGTTGCCGATATGATCTATCGGCTCAGCCATCGCTCCGACGATCCCTTCATCGCCGTCAATTGTGCGGCCCTTCCGGAGTCCATTCTGGAGAGCGAACTATTCGGCTATGAAAAGGGGGCGTTTACGGGGGCAAATCAGCGCAAAATCGGTCGCTTTGAGGCCGCTGACGGTGGGACATTATTGCTCGATGAGATCGGTGAAATGCCGCCGCAGGTCCAGGTCAAATTGTTGCGCGTCTTGCAGGAGGGCTCCTTCGAGCGACTCGGCGCCAATACTCCCACCTCGGTCGATGTGCGTATTCT
>SKPJ01000263.1 GCA_007119595.1 Myxococcales bacterium | reverse complement strand
TATAGATTGTTGCCGCACAGATCGCGATGCCAGTGACGCAGTCGTTCCACTTCCTCGGCGAGGTCGACGAATCGGTGGTTGAGCTTTTGGTGCTGGTTGGCTCGGGTCACGTCCTGCACAAACAACTCGGCAAGCGATACCAACGTATCGAGACATCCGGCGGGATGGACCGACCACTGATGCCATTGCTGTTGATCGAGGTCGCGGGCCCGCAGTATCCAGCGTTGTCCCTGTCCCTGGATTGTCAGGTCCAGATGGCTCAGTTCTTCATCGAGTACGAAGGGAGCGTTGGCATGGCTCTCCAATTGGTTGAAGAGCTGGCGTGTTCGGTCGACGAGACTGGCCATTGCCAAAAATGGATAACTGCGGCACAAAATCAGCGATCGGGGGCCGAATTCAGCCACCAAGACACCGTCGAATAAGAGGGCGTGAAGATCGAAGAGATGTTCGCCCTGATAGCTGTTGAGCGCTTCATCACCGACGTCGAAGCGGTATCCAAGAGTCAGTCCGCCGGCGTCCGATGTGGAGGCCACCCGCGGCTCTTCGCTGCGGTCATCACGTACCGGGCTGGTGCTGAAGGGCTGCCGCCGGGTGCTTCGTTTTAGATATGCCAGTGACTGAGATATTTGGCGCACCTGGGGGTCGGCTGAAAACCTTTCGGAGAGGCCGAATAAATCGGTGAGCATTTGCTCGGCGACGACGCAGAACGCGTCGATGAAGGCCCGGGCATTTACCCGGCGATCTCGGGTGATGACCCGTCGGCGCCGATCGATGGTGTACAGGCTAAGGCGCAGCTCCGAACCATCGGGAATCAATACCAATTCCCAGGGTTCATGGTGAAATTCGATGATGCCCTTGCACGACGTTTCGTCGACCAATTTGACCAGCGATGCCAGGACGTCCTCGACGAGCCCAAAGATCGCCTCTTCACAGATCGATGCGGTCAGATTGGTTCCATCGACGACGATGTCGATGATGTCGCGCAATTCGAGTAGGTTGAGGCCACTTTCTGCGGGCCGGCGAGGTTGGAGTGAGTCGATATAGCGTACGTCGTCCTTCCAGCGATGACCGACGATGATCTCCACAGAGCTCATGACGAATCACCATGGACGACGGCTTTGCCGGCCTTTGTTAATTCGCGCCACAGAGTGTGGCCGAATTCGATCTGGTCCTTGAGTTGCGCACCGGCTTCTTCGCTGAGATAGATCTTCGACAAGATTTCGGGATCGAATAATTCTCCAAAAATACTCTTGCGAAAATCATTTCGCGATAAAGCAGCAACCCGGTGATACATATCGGTGCACACCACGAGTTGGAGCCGAGCCTTGATGAGCTCTCGTCCAGCGGCAACCTGCTGGAGTAAGCCGTCGATTTGAAAGTGGGGATCTGTCCCCTTGGGGTCCATTTTCTCGTCGGCGTTGGAGCGGACGTCGGCGACAGCGCTCTCCCGTTTGACCAGCGTCTGATAAAACCGTTCCATAACCACTGAGCGCATGGCCTCGTAGGCGTCCTCGACGTAGTCGGGGTCGCCGCTTAGTTCGAGATCCATCGATTCCGCTTTGATTTTGAGTTGGCTGTCGCTCATATGCTCTCTCGTGCTTCAATCTCTCAACGAACTAGTGGTCTTATGACGATGCCACCGTCGGTGGGCCAACGAGAATTTACGGATCGAAATTCCAGATGGGCTTTCCTCCGTTCAGTGTAATCCACCAAGCCGGACCAACGCGATTATACAGGTCATTCAGAATTCCACACAAGGTGGATATGCTGCGAAAAATCGGGCCGATCGTTGGATCGGCGGGTTGATGGACGGAAAAAAAGTAGGGGTTTTACGCAAAATGCCGCTCACAATGTCGACAATAAAAATGAAGTGATGGTTGGTCGCCTCACCGGAAAAAATCGGACCCAGCAAATGACGGTGCTAACCGGGGGCCCGATGGGCGGCGCGACGGCAAGAGCCAATGATGAAGGTCTGTGAATGACAACGGAGGAGAAATGTCTTCAATCGATGGAGTAGGAGGTGCGTCGTTTTCGCAGGGACAGACAACGGATACGAGTAACCAGGCCCAAAAAGAATCATCGGAGGGCAAGGGGTTTCGATCCACCCTGGCCAGTGCCGCTGGCGGCACGGTGTCGACGGCGGCCAAGGTGACCGGGTCGGGAACCCTGGGGGTGGTGGCAGACGGGATCCGAGGTCTCCGCGGAGGCTCTTCGTCTTCATCCTCGGGGGGGATGCCGAATGCCCAAGACGAGCAGTTGGAGAGGATGTTCGAGATGCAAAAACAGAGTCAGGCCTTTAATTTGCAATATCTGGAACTCCAGAACGGCCTACAGGAGGACAATCGTCAGTTTTCGACGCTGACCAATCTGATGAAAGTGCGCCATGATACGGCCAAGGCGGCGATCAACAATATGCACGCCTGATTTCGGGGTGTGATCGAGTTCTTGGACCGACAGCACTGGATCACTTTCTCTGATTTACGGCGATCCGCCAAACGGATCGCCGCCGCGATTGCTGCTCTAGCGACGGCTGGGTCCTACTGAGCCAACCATTTTTTGTGAGGCCTCGGTGTCGAGATCACACCCGGCAAGTGAGCCAAACCTGCAATCACGCGTCATCGATGGAGAAATCATCTTGCCACTGTTGCGTGCGGCGTTTGGATTGCTCTCGAGGAAATTGCCCCGTCGCCACAATGCCAGAATCTTTTCAGAAAAATCCCTAATATTGTCTTGAGGCGGAGACATATCATGGAATCAGCGCAGGACCAGGAGAGACAAGCGAGCGCCCAACAATTACTGAAAAAAGCCTATCTATTGTTGAGCAATGGTCATTTCGAAGAGGCACTGAACTATTGTGATCGGGCCGCTGAAGAAAGCGAAGACGATGTTTTGGCCCGGACCCTGCGAGGAGCCTTTTTGACGGCCAGCGGGCGACCGGTGGAGGCGATGCAGGAGCTGATGCGCTTGCATCAACGCCGGCGAGAGACGATCCTGAGTGCGCTCTACCTTGCGGAAGCCTGTTTTTTGGCCGGCCGGCATCGACGGGGCTGGAAAGTCCTCGAAGGTATCGACGACAAAGAGCTTGCGGAAAGTCGATGGACCGGACTTGCCGCTCAGTTGCACGAGACATGGGATGGATTGGCCGAACTCGAAGGATTACCAAAACCGCTCACCGTACCGCTGACTACGGGCGAGCAG
>SKPJ01000012.1 GCA_007119595.1 Myxococcales bacterium | reverse complement strand
GACATTTTCCGCAGAATACTGGGTGGGCATTCCCCGGCGATATCTCCGATTGTAATGGTCGGCCACTGCCTCCCGCAGCTCCCACAATCCGGTCACCGGTGCGTATTCGTGGTCTTGCTGGAGAATCTCGATGGCATCGATTCGCGGCGGTGCGCCATCGATTTGTCCGGTCTCCGGCTGCCCCTGTCCCAGATTGATCCACTCTGATTGGGTGCGGTCATAACCGTGGCGAGATGCCTCGCTCATTACAAAAATGACCCCCGTTTTTGGAACGGTGCGAAATGTGGCTGCATCCTTTTCCATTGGGCGACAATCTTCCATACTGCTACCTCCTGTCGATCCACGAGCCTTGAGGCGTTGGCACTCCCACGACCACGTCGGAGATTGCAACGCCGCAACTAATCCCTTCCATATCACGCCGGCGACCATGACGCATTCCGATTCGAGCTGGACCGTGGCGACCTATAATATTCGACTCGGCATCCAACGCGGGCTCTGCGCCGTTGCCCAGACCCTTTGTAGCAGCCATCGACCGCAGATTGCGGCGGTGCAAGAGATCGGTGACCACTGGGAAATGGGCCCCTCCGGAAATAGTTGTCTTCGATTGTCGCAAGAGTTGCAGCTATCCCACTGGGTTTTCGCACCGACTATCACCAGAAAAAATGAAACCCCCGAGCCCGCACGCTACGGGCATGCTCTCTTTTCTATGTGGCCCATCCGAAGCCACCAGGTGATTGCACTGCCTCGTCATGACGACGAGCCACGGGTGTTACTTCGCAGTGTCATCGACACTCCATCGGCGCCGATCGAGGTCTTGTCGGCTCACCTGTCTCATCGACGATCCGATCGACCGGAACAGGGCAAATTTCTCGTCCAGTGGCTGCGCTCCAACCCATCGCATCAGGGGGCCCGCTTCGTGCTCGGCGATCTCAACGCCACAGCGTCCGAGCCCTTTATGAGCGAACTCCTCGATTTATTCACCGACGCCGACGCCACAGCCGAACGCCCCACATTTCCGGAATCGGCACCAGAACGGCGCATCGACTATATTCTGGGCCAGGGAGTTCGCTTACAATCCGTGGATATCACCACGCAATCCGGTGCATCGGACCATCGAGCGATCATCAGCCGATGGCTCCACAAGCCATTGCCCTGACGATCCCCGGATACGATGCTTAGCGACGTGTTTGGAGGCAGAGAAAGAAATGGATTTTAGTCCGCCTGGCGCAATTGATCTTCGAGCCGATCGCGCTCCAAGATAATATCGGCCAGTGTGGCTTCCAGTGCTTCTTTTTCCTCGACTAGCTTGTCGAGCTCTTCCGATGGCTCCCCGTTTGCCACATCCCCGGGCGAGTTCTTCGCCTCCTCGAGCTCTTCCTCGAGCGATTCGACGGCTTCCACGAGCTGATCTCGTTCCTCGACGACGGCTTCCAGCTCGCTCTCTACCTCTTCGAGTCGTTCCACCGCCGTTTCCAGAGCTTCGTCGTCGGCGTCAGCCGCAGAGCTGGCCTCCTCCAATTCTTGTTGGAGTTGCTCCCTCGCTGCCTGGACCTCCTCGAGTTCCGCTTCTGTCTCCTCGAGTTTTCCTTCGACCTCGCGTTTCTGCTCCTCGAGTTGTGTTTTCTCCTCGGCCAACTCGTTCAACTGAGCCTCTACATCACCGGCCTCTTCATTTGCCTTTCGGAGCACTTCGAGTTCTTCCTCGAGCCCCTCGACCTTCTCGGCGAGTTTGTCGCGTTCCTCACCAATTTCACCGAGATCTCGAGTCAACGTCGAAGCATCACCCTCGAGTTCATCGACCTCGCGCTCGAGCTCTTCAATTGTGACCTCTCGCTGTTCCAGGGTCTGCTCCAGTTCTTCCATCGCCTTTTGCGATGGCGCCTGATCGAGGCGGTCTTCCAACTCCTCAATGCGCGACGACAGTCCGTCGTTTTCCTCGACCAAGCCCCGCAGGTCGGAGGATAGCTCTTCAAAAATTGCCTTCTTCTTATTTCGCTCCTCTGCAAACGACGCCACCTCCTCTCGGAGCGATCGTAGCTCGTCGTCCTTCTTTCTGCGCTCCGTCTGAAGATAGTCGGTCTCTCTGGCATAGGCCGACTTTTCCTGTTTGAAGGTATCTCGCTCACGGCGATATTTATCGCGTTCTTCGGCGACTTGCGCATGGCGAGCCTCGAGATCACTGCAGAATTGTTGCTGTTCCTCAAGTTCGGCCTCCAACTCATCGACACGATCGCTGAGTTCGTCACGCTCGGTCGTGGTGGAGCTCAAGTCCTCTTTTAACTCCGCGAGTTCGTCGACCATTTCCGCGGCCCGCTCGGCCGGCGGACGTCGCTCTAGCTCGGCATGGAGTTCCTCGATCTGGCTATCTTTTTGGGCCCCCGCATCCTCCAGCTCTTGGAGTGACTGGGTCAATGCGTCAATGCGTTCCTCCCGCAAGTCGAGGTCTTGGCGCAACCCGTCGACGGTGGCGTTGAGAGCTGCGATCTCCTCATCGCGGTTCTCCACTTCATCACCGAATTCGTCGATGCGCTCATCCCTGGTATCGATCTCTTGATTGAGCTCTTCGATCTCCCCCTGGGCCTGTTCGAGTTTTTCGGTGATCGCGTCCAGTTCTTGCTGTAGCTGCTCGACCTTCACTCCAAGTTCGACACGCTCCGAATCGATCTCACGATGGGTCTGTTCCTGGCTATCCAATTCCTCTCGGACCATCGACAACTCGGTTTCGAGCGCTTGCTTTTCGCCCTCGAGCCGGGAGATTTCCTCGCTGTCTTGTGTCGCTTGAGTCTCGGCCTGATCGACTTGTGCTTCCAGTTCATTGATCCGCTGCCGAGCCTCGTCGCGCTGGGAGGTCAAGCGAGCGACGTCCTCATCGTCGGGGGCCGCATCCAACTTATCTCGCAGTTCCTCCACCTGACTGATCAGGCTACGCCGTTCTTTTTTGAGTCGATCGCGCTCCCCACGCAACCTCTTTACCTGGACGTTGCCCGACTTTTCGGCGCCGGCATCCAGAATCTCGGTCAGCTCTTCATTGCGCCTCTCCAACTCCTCGACTTGTTCGCGCAGCCGGGCCACTTCTGCACCATCCACGCCGGCGACATCGGCATCGAGAGACGGCACGTCCTCTTCGATCACCTCGTCGCGCAGTACCTGCGGTTGGGAGACATCGGCTGGCGATGCTTCCGACTGTGGTTCCCCCTGCGCGGGTTGTACCATCGGGGCGTTGTCGTCTTGTCCATCGGAAAATTCCTGCTCGAATCCTCGCAGTGACAACGCCTGGCTGTCGGCGCGGTCAGTATCGGAATCATGGAGTTGATCGACCACATCGGCGGCAGAGCCAGCCCGCAATTCGTCGAGATTTGCTGCCACCTCGGCACTTCCCTCCACCGTATCATCGCGAAAGCCATCCTCTTCGACGGGAATGAACTCCTCAGGTTCCAGCATCGCATCCACATCGTCAGCGTCGGGCGCGAATTGACTGGCTGTCTCGACCGGCACGCCCTGGGCGGCGGAATCAGCCTGTCCCATAAAGGCATCCGCCTCGATACCGATCTCCTGCGGTTCTAGCTCCAGTGGCTCCGGTTCGATTTCGGGCACCGACGCTAATGCATCGGCACTTTGTGCACTTGCGACGGCCGTATCGGAATCCGACGCTCCATCTACATCGTCAACGAATTCCAGGGGAAATTCTCCGACGCGTACCAGATCCCCGTCCTCGAGCACCTGGTTTTGAATTCGCATTCCATTGACATAGGTGCCATTGGAGCTGTTCAAATCATAGAGCGTGCACTCTCCGTTTTCGTAGACAAATTTGGTGTGTCGCCGCGACACCGAGGGGTTGTTGATTCGGATGATATTGCCAGGATTTCGACCAATGGTCACTTCCGGCACATCTTCGTTGATTTCCACGACGACCTGGGATCCCGTATCGGGATCGTTGTAGATCAATTTCGGCACGTATCCACCTTGGCTGTTTCGAGCCGACGTGTGATGGCGAATGGGAAAATATTTTTTGGAATCGCCGCCGGCGGGTCCTGGTTTCCCCTGCGGGGGAGCACCCATTTTCACTCCGCACCGCACGACGACTCTATGATTTCGCCATTAACCTAACCCGGCGCCCGTCCCTTGCCAAGTGACGATCCGTGGGCGAAGCTTGCTCGTGAATCGAGGCGACGCTATCGCCCCCCAAGAGCTATCGTTTTTTGAGCCCCTGTCCTCTCATCAGAGGTTTAGATTGAATCACATCGGCCCCAAGCTGCACGACGACCGCCCCCGCATCGTCGCCTTCGGCAGCGGAAAAGGCGGCACCGGAAAGAGCACCTTGTGCGCCGACATTGCCCGTGCCCTGACCCGCTACAACTTTCGTGTCCTCTGTATCGACAATGCCTGGGGTTGTCCGTCGCTCAATATTCTGCTGCGCTGCGAAGAACCGACATTCGATATCGCGGGCGAGCAAGGAACGGGTCTCGGCGACCCAGATAGCCATATTGCAGAGTTCATCGTTCCCACCGGATATCCGTCGGTGTTTTTGGCATCTCTTGCCGCCGCTCGACGCCATCCGTTTTCGCCGCCTTCCTTTCACGCCGACGAATTGCTTCACCAACTCTACGAACTGGATTTCGACTGGATCTTGATCGACATGTCCGATGGATTGTCGGCACTCGATGTAGGAATGTTCACCCTGAGTGACATTCCCATTCTCATCACCACGCCGGAACCGGCGGCCGTGCGCCAGACCACCCAATTTTTGCGGGCCGTACTCTTTCGGGCCATCGGCTATCATCCCGATGCCGCCTCGCTGGAGACCGAGGTCCTGGACATACTCTACAATCAGCCATTGGATTTTCGGGCCCAGGATCTGCGCTATGACGCGCCATCGGCAAACTCCCGCGCAATCATCGACGAAACACTGCAGAGGCTCGAGCCCTATATGATCGTCAATCTGGTGCGTGAGGGCGCAGAACACGATTTGGGCTTCGTCTTAAGTCACGCTCTCCACCATGAGCTGCAGATTTTCCCCCGTGTATTGACATCCATCGAATACGCCGACCGGCGCTGGTTTTATAATCGACGAAATACAGGATTGAACTCCTCCCGAAGTGAAGAGGGATTGTCCAACGATATCGAATTGCTCGCCCGTAACATCCGCGATATCTCGCTTGTCGATCTGCGATATCCCCGTCCTATTCCCACCCGTGGGGAGATGCATCCCGCATTGCGCATGGGACTCAACCCGGAACTCAGCCGCAACGAGGTGCGTCAATATTGCCGAAGACTCTGGGAGGGCTACCGGCGTGAAAATGCGATCTCCCTCGTATTCGGAGATCCGGATCAACGAGAGGAAATCGCAGCTCGACTGGAGACGTTATACCGACAGGTGTTGACGATGCCGAGCGAGAGCTTCTCCAAAACCGAGGTCGAGCAGGCCTCTCGGCAGTACAATGCCCAGGAACGCAGCCCGCGCCCGAGTCCATCGAATTTCAAACGCCCCTCGGAGAGCGCTAAAAAGGACAATAGAAATGGCTCCCCTTCGGGAGCCAAAGATCCATCGGACACACAAGACAGTGACAACTCTGAATCGACGAAACAAACACGGAACTCCACGTTGCGTGAGGATTCCGAAGGCCGACCCAAGGCCCGTCTGGATCGTCGCGACCAAGAAAGTGGCGATGAGACCTCGTCGGTGTCCCTGAGCTCTCCCGGTGAAACGCTGGCAGAGCTGCGGCGTGAGGCGTCCATGAGTCTTCAGGAACTGAGCTCTCGTACCCATATCGGGGTCAAATACCTGGCCGCCATTGAGGAAGTAGATATCGAAGTACTCCCGCGACGCGTATATCTGCGCGGTTATATCCGTGAGATCGCACGCGTCTTCGGCGTCGATGGGCGAAAGTTGCTGCAGGATTATTTCGAGTACCTGGAACGCGGCTAAAACGGATATCCACAAGCTTCTTGCCCCAGCGGCTCGTGCACCCCATACTTGGTGCATCCGATCTTCCGATTCATCCGGTGGCCTCATCGCCGATATGACATACGACCAGGAGAACTACGATGGCTAAGATCACGGATCCCAAAAAAGCCGCTCGACGGGCGCGGGTTATTGCCTCCGATTTGACGATCTATCCCGACATTCAAAAAAAGATCGCAGAGGGTATCAAAAACGATAACCTCTTCGAAAAGATCGACGGGATCTGGCATGAGGCCGTCACCCATATGCGACAGTACGTCGACGACGACATGCTGGAAAATACCAACGTGCTAGAAAAGGCATTTATCGACATCGTATTTGCCAAATGCGGCGATATCGAGTCCGAAATCTGGTAATTCCACCCCATTGAGCACCATCACCTACCGCTTTTGTGTCGAGGCAGACGACGCGGGTCGCCGCCTCGATCGCTTCCTGGCCGACCGAGACGAACCGTCGATGTCTCGGTCTCAAGTGCGCAAATTTCTGGACCGCGAAGAAATCTCGGTCAATGGCCAACAGGTCAAAGCGGGCTATCGCCTGCGGACCGGCGACGAGATTCTGTGGGAGCATAGCCCCCCCAAAGAGTTCACCACGAAAGCACAGCCCATTGAATTCGACATCCTCTATGAAGACGACGAATTGGCTATCATCGACAAGCCACCCGGACTCGTCGTCCATCCTGCTCCGGGCCACCCCGATGGCACGCTCGTCAATGGCTTGAAATACCGATTTCACACCCTATCGACCGTCGGAGGAGACCTCCGGCCCGGTATCGTCCACCGGCTCGACCGTGATACGAGTGGCGCGCTGGCGATCGCCAAGACCGATCGCGCTCATCTCCACTTGGCTGCACAATTTCGAGAGCACAGCGCAGAACGAATCTATCACGCCCTCGTCCACGGTCCCGGCCTCGACTCGGAAGGGACGTTTGAGACCGGGCACGCTCGCCATCCACGCCATCGAGTTCGGTTTACGGGAACCCAACCGTCGAAGCGAACCGCCATCACTCACTACATGGTGCGAGAGCGATTCGACTCTGGGGCCTGCGTCGTGGAATGCCGCCTGGAGACCGGTCGCACCCACCAAATCCGCATGCATTTTTTTGAGGCCAACGCCCCGGTACTGGGCGATCATCTATATGGTGGCCGCACAACCTCGGCATCATCAATCATCGACCGCCAGGCACTTCACGCCCTGACCCTCGGCATTGAACACCCCGACGGTAGAACCATCCGACGCCAATCGCCCTATCCCCCAGACTTTCAGGCCGCTGTTGAGGCCTTGCGCAGAGGACGAGATTGGCGTTAAACGCCTCATCGCGCCCTTGACTATGGACTTTCAATGAGTCAATTCCAGGCTCTCATCCTCACCCTGAGTATTGAAATTCCGATTGTTATGGCCATCGCATGGCTGTGGCGATCCCGTGTCGAGGCCGATTGGGAGACCATTATCATGGTCACCGCAGCAGCAAGCCTGCTGACCCACCCCTTTGCCTGGTATTTCAATGAAATGCTGATTGGTGTTGTGCGATTCGCCGTACGGGCGGCGGTGCTCGAGACTTTCATCGTGCTCGCGGAAATGGTGATTCTGGCCGTTTTCGCTCGCATGGCCTGGCGAACCGCACTGACCGCCTCTTTCGTCGCCAATATGGCGTCGTTTGGAGCCGGCCTGTACTGGTTTTATTTTCTCGCCTAATGATCACGCATCGCGTTGACGGCGGCGTGTCCCCAACAACAACAGAGCCCCCAGAAACAAACTCGCAAAGTGGATCAAACCCGGCCGCTGTGCTGTGGCTGCACAGCTTCCTTCGGCTTCTTCATCGCCGACATCGGCCCCGACATCGCTGCTACCCACATCGGGCTCACCGGTCTCGTCTTCGCCATCGTCGTCGGCGTCTGCATCATCTTCGGCACCATCTCCTTCTCCATCATTGGCGTCTTCATCCCCATCTTCATCCCCATCCCCATCGTCGTCTTCACCCTCGTCCTCTACGGGCTGACAGGTCAGACAATCGGAACAGGTCGTCCCGGGGACACCGGTGTCATCCATATTACCGTAATCCAATCGACAGCATTCATCGGACTGACAAGAACCGTTCGGGACCAGGTCTGTTTCGCAGGAGTCTCCTTCCGAACTGGCATAACAGGTTTCTTCTTCGGGAAGTATGACGTCCGCCGAAGCGGTGGCCACAGTCAATATCATGGCGAAAAAGCAAAGTGTCGCCCATCCAATCAATCGAGATACTTTGAACATCGGTCCGTCCCGTCTTCGCGTAGAGCCATTTCTCATTGTATCCATCTGTAAAAAGATGGCACAGCATCGAATTCCAGACAAGGTCCTTATTGAGGGGCAAATTGCTGTGCCAATTCCCGTATTCTGATATTTATCGGCCGGTTGACGAAGCTCAATTTGTCCTCGTCATCGTCGATGGCATCCCTGCGGGCCTCGAAGATTTTGAGGGCCCGCGCAATCGTATTTGCGCGCTTTTCTTCATCCTTAAAAGGGGACTTGCTCAAAAGTTCGGCATGGGTAAGGAGTACCTGATCGATACCAAGCAGATCGATCTCGTCGAGCATCTCCAGGGCCTGTTGGGAATGGTGCAGGGCTTCTTCGTATTCTTCGAGATTTTTGTGCCCCTGTGCCAACAATTCATGAGACATGGCGACGGCCCATATCAGCCCCGCCTGCTCGGAGCGTTTCAGTAGCTCCCGGGCCCGGTCCATCGCCTCTTCCACCTCCCGATTGGCCAATTCAACTTGTACTAGACCCAAGCCGGCACAGACCATGAGGTACGTGTTGGGAGCGTCCCGCGCCGTTTCAAGGCCTTGCTCCAGCAATGCTCGCGCCTGCTCTAGCTCTCCGCGGTCGATGTGGACGAGGCCCAATGTAATCTGTCCATCGCAAACCGTGGTGTGGCTTTCGGTTTGCCGGGCCAGATAAATCCCCCGTTCAATATATTGCTGCGCCCGTTCGAGACGGCCGATCATCTGGTCTACGTGGCCCAGATTAATCCATACCAGCGCCTCGTCGCGCCGGTGGCCCAGGCGTCGACAGGCTTTGAGTGCGCGCCGATATCGCCGCCGGGCCTCGGAAAACTCACCGACATATGCCAGCGCCAGCCCGGAGTTGATCAGAAGCTGTCGCATCAACGTAGTGGAGTCGAGCCCGGTGGCCGCGGCGAGGGCCGTCTCATAGGCCTGCAGCGCCTCTCGGTGACGCCCGCTCTGTCGAAGGATAACGCCCCTTGCATTATAGGCCTCGACCATGGCGCGCCGAGTCCGCTCGTCCGTCCCGAGGTTGAGCGAGGCGATCGCCCGATCAATCAACGCCAGTGCGCGATCGCGATGACCCTCACCGAGGTGGATGATCGCCTCCACCCGCCAGGCATTGGCTCGACCGAGCTGGTCATCGCAGGCATCGGCAATCTCCAGCGCATCCTCAACGGACTGGCGAGCCTCCTTGGTATCGCCCTCATCAATCAAGAAACGGGCTCGTCGAAGGGCAATTTCGATCTTATCGTCGTCGTCACCAACCTGCGAGACGAGGGCATTTAACTTCTCCAGGGTCCTACCCAACGCCCCGGCGTCGCCCAGTTCGCTCAGCGCCGCCTCGCGCCATTTGAGTACGCGCAACCGCCTTTGGTCGCTGAGCTCGTCGTACGCCAAGATGCGGTCGCACAACCGCAAGCACTGATCCGCCCCGAATTCTCGAAATGCATCCTCCACGGCCTCTTCGTAGAGCTCAACTGCAGCGCTTAGATCTTCAGCGGCTTCCAGATGTCGACCGATCAGCGCGCCGTCGTATCGCTCCCGACGCCGGAGCAAATGGTTGGCAATTCGGCGATGAAGCTGTTTGGCTTCCTCGCTGACCAAGCTGCGCGTCGCCATCTCCCGGGTGACGGCATTGACGAATCGATAGTTTGCGTCCTGACCCTCCACGGTGTTTCGCTGCAAAAGACCGTCCCCCACAAGCCCCTGCAATACCGATTCGGATCGGGCGTCGAGCACCGCTCGGGCTTCGCTGATGGAAAAGGGCGATGGCAACAACGACAGCCGTTTTATCGCCTCTCGAGACTGAACATCGAGCCCGTCGATCCGGGCCCTCACCAACCCCTCTACACTTGGTGGAAGCAGGTCATCGGATTTGGCCAATTCAACGAGGTCGACCGATCCGTCCTCCTCGGCAACTCGTATGAGGATATCGACCATTTCCTTGACGTAGAGAGGATTTCCTCCAGATCGATCGCGTATGATCTCGACGAGCTTGTCATCCTCGACGCCATGAGCGGCCAAGAGACCACCGATCATCTTCTCCGCCACTGGATCGGCCAATTCACCGATTCGCTCCACCTTGACGAACTGCGCACGCATCAAATTTTTCCACTCCCGCGTCTGCGCGTGCGGACCGTCGTCATGGCCGGTACCGACGAAAAACACCGGCACGTTCCGAGCGCGATTAAAATATTCGGCGGTAAACGCAAGCATCACCGGATCGATATTGTGGACATCGTCGATCGCCAATACCAACGGGCGCTGACGGCTGATTCGGTCCGTGATCTTACTGAGCGTCACGAAGAGGCGTTGACGCCGCTCCGCTCCACTGAACCGGATGCAGTCATCTTCGGCAGGCACAGAGAAGAGGCGAAACAGCGAATTTCGTACCAGCGCGCGCTCTCGATTGGAGTCGTCGGCAAATAAGTTGTCGATCTGCTCCTCGAGTTGCCGGCGTCTCGTCGCGTCATCGCACCCGGGATCAATTTCCAACATCTCCGAAAATAGCTCCACGGCACTTGCCGGGGGGACGTGCCGATTAAACGGTGATGCCACGCCGCGCACTACCCGAACATCGTCGGCATTTAGGCTCGACAAAAACGCCTCAACCAACGTCGACTTGCCCACTCCTGTACGCCCGACGATGATGAGGGCTCGCTTTTGCTCATTGAGAAGCGATTGCCGAAAGGTGTCGCGCAACTGCCTGCGCTGGATCTCGCGCCCGTAGAAGGAATGAAAGGCCTTCTGCAACTCCTTTATCTGTGCTCGAGCGCTCTTTGCTCCCTCGAGCCGAAAAATATGATCCGACTGAGTCGAGGAAACCTCCTGTAAGCCCACCCCCTTCTCCTCGACGGATTCACACCTGAAGATGCGCCGAATCCGGCGATAGACCCGTGCATCGACCACCGTCTCTGCCGGATTGGCCTTTCGCATCAATTCCCTGACCCGATCACGGACCACATCATCGAGGTTCCACTCGTAATGCCGTTTATCAGTAGCCACCACTTCCTCGAGAATCACTTCACTGACAAGGACACTGATCCGAAGGGTCATGTCGAAATCGACATCTAAATTCATCTCCGAGATCGCATCCTGTAGCTCCAATGCCATCTGCGCGGCACGTTCGGCATCATGCTCGCTGGATACCGGGATACCGAGCAAAATGACGAATCCCGATGCATCGACGCGGTGGACTACGGCGTCGTTTTTGTACGCAATGGAGTCAATGATTCGCCGGTATTCCTCGATCAGACTTTCTCTAGACCCCCTTGTTTCCATGTCCTGAAGCCCGTCGAGTTCCCCCGCCAACACCACGACCTCCGTGCGCTGCAATGCCGTTTCATTGGGAAGTCTTACGGCCGCCGGCTCGGCATGTATCGCCGGTGTCAGCTCGTTGATCCGCGGTGTGCGTCCCGGCCTCGTCAGTGCCGTATCACGGGTGGACTGGCCGAGATCTTCCCCTCGAACGACCATTTCTACGGAATCACTTGGCAACCGTCGCTCAAGCTCCGTTAAGTACTGGGCCACCGTCGTCGCGTCGTGAATATCGGACAATCCG
>SKPJ01000561.1 GCA_007119595.1 Myxococcales bacterium | reverse complement strand
CGATATCGGCTTAACACTTGGAGTAGCCTCCGGCTACGCCTGCGGTTTCGCCGAATATCGATCTCGAAGATTTCATCTCGGCCCTGCTCAGATTCGGGATTTCCGGATGAGAACTAGTTAGAGGGTATCATGCTCGAGAAGATGCTCCAGTGGGCGCAGATATTGCGTCTGGCTGCAGTGGACGCATTTTCAGCGCATGTTTTTCATCTGTGGGAGCGATACGATCGGTTTCGGATTCCGGGAATCGACCGGTTCCGGGTATTTTCCAGCTCTCGAATCCGGGG
The DNA here is from genome assembly GCA_007119595.1 of Myxococcales bacterium. GTDB lineage: Bacteria > Myxococcota_A > Bradymonadia > Bradymonadales > Bradymonadaceae > SLJM01. The sequence goes on along the minus strand of SKPJ01000561.1, from coordinate 11,522 downwards.
CAGTGATCGGTTTCGCGAGGTGACAGACGAAGAAAATGCGATTGCTCCGGCATCGAGGCTCAATGAGGTTGCCTTTTGGGAATGGATGTTGCACATAGCAAGCAATGTCCAGCATCCCCGAAGATTGCCAATTCCAATGCGAGGAGAAAACACATGACCGCCGATAGCACGCCCCAAAGCGAACCCTTTGTCATCGTTCAGGCCACCGATCTCTACCCCGATGCCGACGCGATCTTGGAGCACGGGATCGTATTTGCTCATCGCACGGGGGGAGACTTGATCACCTTGCACGTCAGTGGAGATCTGGCGGAGCATCCGCTCTCCGACCCCGAGAAGTTGTTGAAAAACTGGTCGCAAGAAGAGTTGGGGATCGATCACCACAGCGTGGTATGCCGCATCGACGAAAACCCCAAGAAGGGATTGCTGAAGTCGGTGGAGACCAATGACGCCGATTTGCTCATTGTCGGTACGCGGCAGCAAAATGAAGAATCACAGATATCGGGCGAGAGCGTCTCGGAGATGGTCGCCATCGGCGCCGGGATGCCTACTCTGGTGCTACATCTCGGACAGCCGGGACTGGTCACCGATGAAGGAAATTTCGAGCTCAAGCGGGTCCTTCTGCCGGTAGGCGACGGCGAGGAGGCGCGAGATGCTATCCGCGGTCTTCGGGAGATGCTCGTTCGACTGCAGATCGATGATGTTGATATCCATTTGTTGCGGGTCGGCGATGACGAAATTATCGACCACTTGACCATTCCCGAGCGCGACGGATGGAGATGGCATCGCGAAAAACGCCAGGGTTATGTATCGAATGTCATCGGTGAGATCTGCGAGGAGCGGGATATCGATCTGGTAGTGATGTCGACGCGGGGACAGGATGGGATCATCGACGCCTTTAGTGGGACCCATACGCAGAAGGTCATCCGCCGGGTCCCACGACCACTATTGGTCATTCCCATGAAATGAATGCGCTCACTTAGGATCGACGATCAAGAAAAGCACCGGCCCGCCATCGTCTTCGGCGGGCCGTTTTTATTTTTCGGTGCCGCTACAGATCGACGTCGGACCACTCAACCTCCCACGCACTCATTTCTTTCGGTGTCGCAGGACCCGACACAACACTGACTACTGTCTGTGCACTCGTCGTGGGGAGCGCGACATGCATCGGTGCAGGTTCCGTTCTCGTGGCACCAAAGGGTATCACAGCAATCACTGTCGGTGGTGCAGTCCTCGCCCTTGTCGACACAACACTCACCACAATCGATAGTACCGCCACATCCATTGTCATGGACTTCGCAATTTCCGGGGACATCGCTGCAACTGATGGGAATGCAGTCCGGATCGATACAGGCGGCCAGGTCAAAGAACATATAGACTAGAACCATCTCTTGGCTCGACATCGATCCGGAACTACAGCTCTGGGGAAAGGGCCATCCCGGATTGGTATCAGTGCCGGCGGCGACGTGGAGATCGCTGTAGACAACGCGTCCACATTGCTGCTCTTCTGCGGCTGCCACGGGTGTGTTGAAAGCGATGTACAGATCCTGTTCGTTGCCGCCACTGCCGGAGTAGATCCATCGCTCGGCGAGGTTCTGGTCGACCGAGGAGATATTATTCCAGATCTCATAGGCGTCGAATTGATTGGCGATATCGAGTCGGCCGAGGTGATCCATCCAGTCGAAGAGCAACCCGCCCCCGGGGGCGTTGATATCGATGGAAGCCTTGACCTGCGGAACCTGGGTATCCTGGGGCTGCCAGTTGGCGACGGACTGAAAATCACTGGTGCCGTCCTCCAGCCACTCCCGGTGCAGGTCGGTCATAAATGCCCGGCCTCCGACGTCGGCGAATTCCTGCAAGGCCTGTCGGGCTTGCTGAGAGGCGTGAGGATCGCTGCAAGAATGCATGACGATGTCGTATTCCTTTAGATTGCTGGCCTGGTCCCACCACTGGTCGGCACGGGTAAAGGATTCTCCGTCGTTGAAGCCGGCGCTGAATTCGGAAGTCGGCTGAGCACCGTACCCCAGAGGAGGCGGGGCGCTGATACCGGTAAAGAGAGTGACTCGACCGCTGTCGTCGTTGGCGGTAGTAAATTCCCTGTCATCGACGCCGATTTGGTAAATCAGGCACTCCAAGGCGTCCCAGCCGCCGGTGGTGACAGCGATGCGTGGAATATTGCCCTCGGTCTGATTTCTGGGAAGTCGCGTCTTGTCGGGGTCGGTGATCTCGTTGTCGGTGCACTCCTGGACATTTGATATATAGACTTTGCGGCGCCATTTGCCGGTTTGCATCACCAGGGGGACTTCGTCGGCGACGGGGACGTTATCGAGGCGGAAGTCCCCGCGCATATCGGTGATGGTCTGGACCAGGGGATTGCCGCTTAGCATATCCTCGCAGCGCTCGCAGGAGGCACCATCCGGGATCGGATCGAGGGGGGCGTTGGGGACGTAGACGGTGACATTGGGAAGGGGCAACTCGCCGGAGGGGATGGTGACTCGTCCCGAAAGACTCGTAGTTCCCTCGCCGGGAGGGCAGGCGACCTGATCGCATTGCAGGCCGGTACATGGGGTGGTGTTGTTGGCATTGTTGTTTCCGCCTTCGCCGCCACCGCCTTCGCCACCGCCGCCTTCGCCGCCACCGCCTTCGCCGCCACCGCCTTCGCCGCCACCGCCTTCGCCGCCACCGCCTTCGCCACCGCCGCCTTCGACGCAGACCTCCTGCACCGGATCCCAGACCTCATCTGCTGCGCAGCCATCTTCACCGGGGCCGTCGTTGGACACCGGAGGAGGATCGGAACAGCCGATCCATCCCGCCGAAACAGCGATCAACACACCGGCCAATAGCGCGATTACTGCATCCCTTTGATGGTGCCGAGGAGGTCGTTGGGTCATGGGGGAAATCCTGTAAAGAGACGTGATTCTTCGGTCCGAAATGGTATCGAACGGGCCGCGATGAATTGAGAAGTCTGGTGACACGAACTCGCTGTCATTATTCCATGCGTCGCAAAGACTACATCAATTGTCGCTGAAATTCATCTACATCTCGGGCCCATTGCGGATACTCAACTATACTCAAGACTGCATAAGGGCATCGAAACCGATTTTGGTTCTGCTTCGCGACAAAGCCCGATGTCGACACAGGACGAGCTTACTTGCCGCTGTTTATCAGCCGTCGAGGCATTCGTGTCGCTCGGTGTCGCAGGATCCCGTACAGCATTGTCCGTGACGGGTGCATGCCTCTCCGGAAGTGCGGCATCGATCGGTACAGACTTCGTCGTCTGGGTCGCACCACAACGAGCCGTGGCAATCCTCATCTTCGACGCAATCCTCGCCGATATCGACACTGCAGTGTAGACATTCGATATGACTTCCGCAGCCGTCGGGCTCCATGCCACAGGCACCGGAGATATCCTCACATCGAAGAGGGACGCAGTCCGTGATGCAGGCCGATAGATCAAAGAGCATAAAGACCAGGGCTTTTTCCTGAGGGGTCAGGGGACTGGCATTACACCCGGTGGGAAAGGGGTGATTGATGGTGGACTGATTTCCAGCGGCGACGTGGAGATCGCTGAAGACGACACGCCCGCACTCCGCTTCTTCGGCAGCCCCCACAGGAGTGTTGAAGGCAAAATAGTGATTCCAATCAACCCCGCTTGCGGGAAGGTATAGCCAGCGATCGACGAGCGAGGAGTCGATGGATTGGACGGTAATGCGCCACTCGTTGATATCGACCCCTCCACCGGTATTGAGTCCATCGACTTCACCCATCCATTCGTGCAGGCGTTGGCCGCCGGCAAAGGAGGTATCGACAAAGGCGGTTCCCAGGTCGTTGGATCCCATGGGATCGGTGAGCCAGTTGGCCACGGAGCGAAAGTCTTCGGGCCCGTGCTCCAGCCATGCATTGTGCCAGTGTGATAAAAATACGCGACCGCCGGCATTGGCGAAATCCCGCAGTGCGTTACGGGCGGCCTGGGGTTTTTGGTCTACAAAGGGCGCGCATTCGCAGGAATTTAAGATGATGTCGTAGTCCATCAAATTATCGAGGTTACTGCTCCACGTTTCGGCGCTGGTAAATGTCTCGCCAGCCTCGGGCATACTGCTATCAAAGCGATTTGTTCCACCCTGGAAGAAATAACCCCATGCAGACCCGGAGGCCCCGCTAAACATGTGGACGCTGCCATTTCCGGATTCGGTGGTGAACTCCTGGTCGTCGAGTCCGACCTTTCGCAGTAGGCACCCCAGTGCGTCGCATTCCCCGGTGGTGACTGCGATTTTGGGGATTTCTCCCTCGCTCTGATTTCTCGGAAGTCGGGTTTGGTGGTGGTCGACGATGGGGTTGTTCGTGCAAGGCTCGACCTTTGGGATATTGACTTCGCGACGCCACTTCCCGGTCTGAATGACCAACGGGATATTTTCGCCGACCGGGACATCTTCCAGATAAAAGTCACCAGTGGGAGTCGTCGTGGTATGCACCAAGGGATCGCCGGTGAGCATATCTTCGCAGCGCTGACAGGATGCACCCTGTTCGATGGGTTCTAAGGGAGCGTTGGGAACGTAGACGCTGACATTGGGAAGCGGGAGGTTCCCCGATGGGGTGGTCACCAGGCCCGATACACTGGTGGGATCGGCGTCTTCGGGACATTCTACCTGATCGCAGCCCAGGTTCACGCAGGGAGTATCGTCGTCATTGTCGCCACCGCTGTTGTCGCCGCCACCGCTGTTGTCGCCGCCACCGCTGTTGTCGCCGCCACCGCTGTTGTCGCCGCCACCGCTGTTGTCGCCGCCACCGCCACTGTTGGTGTGGCCAGAGTTGGAGATGCACTCCTGTCGGTCCGGACTCCAGACCTCGTCGTCGGAGCAATCGTCGGATAGGCTCTCAGGATCAGAACAACCGATACAGGCCATTAAAACGATGAGCACGACAGCGACGAAGAGCGTTGCGTTGGACTGTCTTTCAATATGCAGATGCTTTTGAGTCATGATTCGATTCCTGGTTGCTCATCGGGTTCAGCCAAAGCCGACTCGGCCATTTTTATCGCCAAGTTTATTGCTAAGCCGTAGAAAATTGAAGATCGAGAATATACTACGCCAAGTGACCTCGAATTTCACACCCCCTGCCAGCATCGGATGTGATCCACCCCCGTACCCTCATCCTAAGGTTGGCGAATTCTTACCGATGGAGCTGAATCAGAGTCCGAGGAAGGCGTTGATTTGACATCTCCAGTCGGTCTGCGCCACCTTGTCGAAACCCTCCTGACGGGGGGTAAACCACGACGACGTACTGGAGATAGATCATGAACAGACTTTTGCGATGCCCGGTGTTTATTCTCGCGTTAGTTTTGGTGATAGCGGGGGGATGTGGCGAGGAGAATGGGGAGCAACCCGGTGGAAATGATAGCTCCAACAATCAATGCCAACCGGCGAGTTGTGGCAGTCTTGGGGTCGAGGGCGGCGATCATTCCGATGGTTGCAATGGCACCATCGGATGTGGTCAATGCGCCGCAGGTATGGACTGCATCAACGGGCAATGTATCGACGACTCGCCGGTGGTGGTTCCCGAAATGAGTATCCAGGAGGCGCCCGATGGTCGTACCAACGAGACCAGTGCGACCTTCGAGTTTTCCTGCGATCTCTCGAATTGCTCTGTGGAGTGCTCTCTCAACGACGAGGTCGAGAGTTGCACCTCGCCTAAGACCTATGAAGATTTACCCGACGGAGATCATCATTTTCGGGTCCGAGCTGCCAGCGGTGACGGACCACCGGGGGATTGGGCGGAGCATTTCTGGACTATCGATACCGAAGCCCCGGAGGTAACCGATCTCTTCGGTCCCGCCGATCCATCGGGCCTGGAGACGGTGAGCTTTGATTTTGGATGCTCCAAGCAAAATTGTGACTTTTCATGCGCCCTGGACGCCGATGAGCAAGAAGAGGAGGAGGAATTCGAGCCTTGCGAGCCCGGGGTAAGTTTTTCGGGAATCGAGGAGGGAGCGCATTCCTTCGAGGTTTTCGCCACTGACGATGTGGGCAATGAGGGAGATGTTGCCATCTGGCAATGGACGATGGATCCCGCCGTCCCCGACGTCATCGATCTCGAGGGACCGGAGAGCGTCACCAGTGAGACGACGGCGACTTTTAGCTTCGATTGCTCCCGGGAGAATTGTGATTTTGAATGTGCCCTCGATGGCGGCGATTTCGAGGACTGCGAATCCGGTGTCAGCTATGAGGAGTTGGAAGATGGGGAGCATGTATTTGAAGTGCGGGCCACGGACGACGAGGAGAATATGGGCGGAGCGCTGGCATGGAATTGGACGGTCGATACGTCGATCCCGGAGGTGATCTTTTCGCAGGCACCGGACAGCGAGACGGCACAGACCGAGGCGACCTTCGAGTTTTCATGTGCCACCGATGACTGCATCAGCTTTCAGTGCGCCCTCGATGCGGATGGGGCCACCGGTAGTTTTGAGGATTGTACCTCGCCGCAGACAGTTACGGAGTTGAGCGAGGGAACCTATACATTTCATGTTCGCGCAACCAATGCTGCGGGCACCGAGGGGGAGGCATCTCATAGTTGGACGGTCGGGACCGGCGAACCCAGTGGCTGGTCCGCCGTCTCTGTTGGTGGCCAACACGTCTGTGCAATCACCAGTGAGAAAGCCCTTTATTGCTGGGGAGCCAATGATCGGGGACAACTCGGCGACTCCACGGAGGTCAATCGGCCGACGCCTACTAAGGTCGGCGCCTTTAGTGATTGGATTCACGTTTCTACGGGAGCTCGGCATACCTGCGGGATCCGCGAGGACCAATCACTGTGGTGTTGGGGAGACAACGGTGACGGACGCCTCGGAAATGGATCTGCGATAGGGAACAATCCCTCGCCTCAGATCGTGGCAACACAGTGGGATTGGGAAGATGTTTCTGCGGGCGCCTCTCATACCTGTGGGGTTCGGCCCAATGGAAGTCTTTATTGCTGGGGGGATGGCACGTCTGGTCAGGTGGGAACCAGTGGAACTTCGGGGACTCCCTCAAGGGTGGGAATGGACTGGGATTGGAGGAGCGTAGTGGCTTCACAGGGAGAGCATTCCTGCGGGCTTCGAGACAATGACACGCTGTGGTGTTGGGGAGCGAATGACTCGGGCCAGTTGGGCTATGGGAGCGATGAGCAAGATGAGCAAGAGGAGCAAATGGAACAAAGCAGCGACGTCCCCGTGCAGGTGGGCTCCGAAACGGACTGGAGCGACGTCGTTGTCGGGACTCGCCACAGTTGCGGGATTCGAGAGTTGGGACAGCTATGGTGTTGGGGTGATAACGAATTCGCTCAACTCGGCGAAGACGCCGAAGATGAGATCAGTCCACCGGTGCAGATCGGCGAAGATTTTGGTTGGAGTTTTCGCCAGGTAAGTGCCGGGGATATGCATACCTGCGCCCTGCGCTCCGAACAGCTGTATTGCTGGGGGGCTAATGAATACGGTCAACTCGGCGACGACACCGGCGAGGATAGCGACGAACCGGTGGTTGTGGAGGGCGGGTGGGATTGGCTTAACGTCGAGGCCGGGATTCACACCACATGTGCGCTCCGCGATGATCATACCCTGTGGTGTTGGGGGGCCAATGAGGAAGGACAACTCGGCGACGGCTCGGAGGACCCGAGTTTTGTTCCCGTGGAAATCTCCTCGCCAGAATAGGTAGCGAAAGCACCGAGCTGTGTTTGGTGCTGATCGCAATAGCAAGAGGCCATAATCGTATTGTCGAAAGGCGTATAAACCGAATCTATTCCGTTCCTGGAGGCCGTGGCGATGGAGCTTATCAATCGACAAATCGCAGTTGTTTGGCTGATCCTGATCGTCACGTTATTGGGAGGCTGTAGTTCCGGCGAGGACGAGGGGTTAAATGCATCGCAGCCCAATGCAGAGCCATCCAATACGGAGCCCAAACCCAATGCGCAGCAGTCCAATGCCCAACAGCCCAATGGCGACGACAATTCAGGTCCATGTGAGCCGGATAATTGTCATAGCCTCTCCGTACAGTGCGGTGAGCACCCCGATGGGTGTGGCGGGATGCTCAACTGTGGCGGATGTATGGCGGGAAGTTGTGTAGATGGAGTGTGCATCGACGAAGATATCCCGGTGAGTGAGCCCACAGTGACCATTGATCAGGCTCCCGGCGATCCCAGCGACGATGCCAGTGCGACTTTTGAGTTTTCCTGTGATCAGCCGGCCTGTGATTTCGAATGTGCTCTCGATGGTCAGAGCGAGAGTTGTCAGTCGCCGATCACCTATGACGAGCTTCCCGACGGAAAGCGACATTTCCAGGTCCGAGCGGTGGTCGATGGAGGCATCAGTGGGGATTGGGCGGAGCACACCTGGATCATTGATACGGAGTGGCCCGCCGTGATTGATCTTTTGGGGCCCGCCGATCCATCGGGACAGAGCGAGGCCAGTTTTTCTTTTGATTGCACCAAAGATGAATGCCACTTCTTTTGCGCTCTCAACGATGCCGATTTTGAGCCCTGTGAATCGGGGGTGACCTATTTTGATCTCCAGGAGGGGGAACACGTATTTGAAGTATACGCCCGTGATTGGTTCGATAATGAGAGTGATGTCGAGACCTGGGAGTGGACCATTGATGGCGATGTGCCCGATGTCGTGGATTTAAATGGACCCAATGATCCCACAAACAATACCAATGCGACCTTTACCTTTGGTTGTTCAAAGCCCAATTGCGAATTCGAATGCGCCATGGATGGCGGTGTGTTCGAACCCTGTAACTCCGGTGTGAGCTACGATGGGTTGGACGATGGAGAGCACCTATTCGAAGTGCGTCCATTCGACGAGTTTGGCACCGCCGGAGGGGCGGCTCAGTGGAGCTGGACGGTCGATACCACGGCGCCAGAGGTCTCGATTACGGTGGCACCGGAGCTCGAGACCGATGAGACGGAAGCGATCTTTGGGTTTTCCTGCGCCGATGATGATTGTGTCCAATTCGTCTGCGCCCTCGATACCGAGGACGGTGATGGAGACTACGAGCAATGCACATCACCCAAGATCGTTGATGAGCTGGTGCCCGGGATTTATATCTTCAATGTGCGCGGAATTGATGCCGCTGGAAATGTCGGTGAGGATTCCCATATCTGGGAGGTCACCGGTGCGACGGCGTTTGGGTGGTCCGCCGTATCTCCCGGGCTTGACCACAGTTGTGCTATCGCCAACTCCGGCCAATTGTATTGCTGGGGAGATAACGACCGCGGGCAATTGGGCGATGGGACAGAACAGCCCCGATCGACACCGACGCAGGTGGGAACGGCGGATGACTGGATTCGTATTTCTGCCGGGTCGTGGCATAGCTGTGGCATTCGGCAAGACCAGTCGTTGAGGTGCTGGGGAGCCAATGACGATGGACAACTCGGCGATGGTTCCCAAGAGGATCGGTCGGCACCGGTCGCGGAGGTGAATGGGTGGAGTTGGCAGGAGATCTCCACCGGTAGTTTTCACACCTGTGGGATTCGCCAGGACCAGACGCTTTGGTGTTGGGGATATAATCTGGCTGGCGAACTCGGTGGTGGCACGGACGACAACAGCGATATCCCGGTGCAGGTGGGAGAGGCGTCGGATTGGACCCACGTAGCAACATCAGAGGAGTTTCATACCTGCGGACGCCGAGCCAATGGAACGGTTTGGTGCTGGGGCTCGAATTTCGAAGGTGCCCTGGGGGATGGTACGGACGACAACAGCAATATCCCGGTGCAGGTGGGAACTGAAGACGGGTGGAGTGAGGTCGGTACCGGCGCCACTCACAGTTGTGGCAGGCGTGACAACGGGGAAATCTGGTGTTGGGGCAATAACCAAAGTGAGCAAATTGGAGATCAGGCAGGAGATGAGAGCAACACTCCCGTTCAAGTCGGTTCCGACGATGATTGGAGCTGGTTGACAGTCGGAGGTGCCCACAACTGCGCGGGCAAGGGGGATGGCGCGGTGTGGTGTTGGGGCTCGAATTCAGATGGTGAGCTCGGAGATGGCAGCAACGACAATAGTGGGGTTCCGGCCGCTGTGACTGGGCCTTCCGATTGGAATGAAGTCACCGCAGGCAACCGGGGAGTGTGTGGTGTGCGCAGCGATCAAAGTCTGTGGTGCTGGGGATTCAACAGCAGTGGACAGTTGGGCGATGGGAGCGACGAGAGTAGCAACACTCCCGTCGAAGTCGCCGTACCCTGAAGCCCGGTGTTTCCGGGGATTGCTCAGGATTGAGTTTCTCAGAAGCGGATCAGCACTGGTCGGCACAGGTCTCGTAGGTCTCGAAACACTGCTCAATGCATCGATCCGATGTGGGAGGACAACTGACCTCACAGGAGCGGAGCTTTATCTCACATTCGGATTCGCAATCCTCGGCTTCATCGGAAGCAAATGCCAATCCGCTCATCATGGCAATGGCGAAAAACAGTACGGATAGCGCTGAATAATGCAGAATACGGTCCATTTTCGTGTCCCTGGCAGGTCAATATACGCTCACCAATGATCTGGCCTTTCATCCTAACCACTGCCGGATGAGAAAAAAAGTATTGCCGCTTCCCGTCGTGGAAAATAGGTACCGAACTTCGCCTTCTCGGTATTGCTCATACACCGTCGGGGACGGCAAACATCTCCACACCGTTTAGTTCGCATTGGAGTTCGCCGGATTCGGTGAAGATGAGCACGTCGGCTACGATCTGGCGTTTGTTGTGTTTTTTGCGGCGCACTTTACAGACCAGGGGCTCGGTAGAAGGAGCCCCCGTAAATGGAGTGAATCGGGCCACTCGCATGGGCAGTGTCTGTTTTCCGATGAGGTCGAGACCCCACAACAGACTGATCTGCAGTGCACCATCCATCGCCGCTGGATCGGTTTGCCAATTTTCGTCGGGCCAGTTCAACCGCATCAGTCCGTCGAGCGACGCAGAGCCACCGTTGTCGCCGATACCGTCGATGTCGGTGAGGACTTCAAAATCCGGGCCGTGAAATAGTCTTCCCTTCTGATAGACCTCGTCGAGAGCCCAGGGGCTTTCGGGAAGTTCGAATTCGTAGGCTTTTTTGAGCGCGTCGTCTGGTTCGTGGCGCTCCATATCCAATTCGACGACGCCCCGGTAATGCAATTGGTCTTGTCGGCCTCGAAGCTCGAGATGGAGTTCCGGACCGTTCTGTGCATTGTCGCCATCTGCAGTTGTCGCCCGCAGATGCAACAGGTCACCGTCGTCGTCGAAATGTTCGAGTTTGATGCCGTTCAATACCTCCAGGTCGCGACAGGAGCGGACTACCAGTTGGGGATGACAGGCCTTGGCAAAGCGAACAAACCACTCCACCACCAGCATCGCAGGGACCACTGGAGTACCTCGGAGTCGGTGGCTGTCTAGATAGGGATGGGTCGAGGCGTCGATGACGATTTCGGAGGTCATTCCACGGGCCAATTCCGAGCCGTTGACCCCTTCCGCCGAGACGGCTCCTCCGAGTACGAGTTCGACATCTTCTCGCGTTCCGTGAAGAATCTCGTCCGCCAGCATAT
>SKPJ01000023.1 GCA_007119595.1 Myxococcales bacterium | reverse complement strand
TCCCACTCGATGCCGAGGGCAATGAGACGGGAGAATCGGTGCGATATGCCTGGAACCACTGGGAAGGCGTCTACCGAATCCCGAAGCCGCCTCCGACGGCTTCCACATCGGAGCCACAGTCTTAAGTACCGGGCGCCACGGCGAGCCATCACTATTGTGGTTGTCATTTGTGAGGGATCTGCGCTAGGCTGGATCTAGATATTTTCTGCCCACATCTCAATCGCTTCATTTCACGGGAGGCCCCGTTGGTCTTTAACGTGCGCTGTTTCAAATGCGGAGAACACCGAGTTCGCCTCGTGCTCGGCGGACGCGCCATCATCCACGCCCGCTGCCACGGCTGTGAGTCCAACCTTCTCGCCGAAGTCATGGAATTCGAGCAGAAAGTGATGGCAGCACATCGAAACGAAGTGGCACAGGTCAACAACGCCGAAGAGATCGATGCGGACGTCGATCCAGAAAATGAAACGGCGAGCCGCTCCATCTCGACACTCACCTCCAATGGCGTGGACGACGAAAAACTCGACACCGTCCAAGCCGGATCGCCCTAAAATTTACTCGCCATCTTCGGCGTCGTCCCCGAAGTCACCGCGATCGTCGCTGCTCGGCTCGGCGATATGTTCGACGGCGACGCTGCTTTGTTCCGAGTCCCAGTGCAGAATCATTGCGCGGGTGCTACTTCCCTTCAATAATTCGCGGGCCGCCGGATCCACCAGGTGACGATCGACGAGAGCTTCCACTTCGCGGGCCTTTCCCAGCCCCCGGGCCCTGGTAGCCATTTGATCTTCCAATTCCGGGGTTACCTCGAGCTCGATCTGGTATTCACTCTCCATATTGGAGATGAACCGCTGGAGGATAGAATCCAGCAAAGCCAATGCTCCGTCCTCTGGATTTTCGGATAGATCGACGAAGGAGACCACGCCGTCGACGCGATCGCGCAGCTTCGTGGCCAACATGGGCTCGTCGAGATGGACCAGGGCGTCGTCGCCGCCGTCTCGGGAGGAGGCACCGAACCCAATGGCCTCCGATTTCGATGTCTCACGAGTGCTGACAGTCAATATGAAAACGGCATTGGTCGCGTCAGCGCAGTGGCCGCGGGTATCGCCGAGTTCCCCCTCTTCGATGAGTCGAAGCAGACGGTCCTGAATGCGGGGGTGGGCGCGGTCGAAATCCTCGAGCAACACCACGCTGCTGGGCCGTCGGCGCAGCGGCGTAACGAGCATGTCGACGTCTTCGTATCCCACATATCCCGGGGGCGAACCGATGAGCCGACTCAAGGCGTGGGCCTCCTGATAATCGGTCATATCGAGGCGAATCAGAGCACGCTCGTCGTAAAAGATCTGCCGTGCCAGGGCTTCGGCAGCCGTGGCCTTACCGACGCCCGGGGGGCCGACGAATGCGAGCACCGAGAGCGGTCGGCGCTTGTCGGCGTTTTTGAGCCGACTGGCGACGAGCACCTGCGCCACGTGTTCCATGGCCTCGTCCTGACCGACGATGGACTCCCGAAGCCGCGTCTCCAGGCCGATCCACCAGGTGATCTCGCCGGACATCAAACGGTCCAAAGGAATGGCCGTCTTGAGGTGCACCTGGCGGGCAACGGCCTCCTCGTCGACCACGGGGGGCGTCGACGGCGAATTGTCTTCTTCTTCACCTTCTTCTGCGGATTCCTTATCCCCTGCCGTCAGCGGATTGGCGCAAGCAATACAGGCATCCATGATCAGCTTTTTCGCCTTGTCGGGCAGGCGCTGCTCCGGCAGATAATGCACGGAGAGATCGATGGCGGCGTCGATGGCCGGTGGTGCGATCTGGACTTCGTATTCCTCCTCCAACTCCGGTTTCAAAGACTCCAGAATATGGCGCACCAACGACTCCGAGGGCTCCTCGACCTCGACGCGCTCAAAGCGACGTTTGAGGGCCGGATCTTGCTCAAACCATCGGCGAAATTCGGCCTCCGTGGTAGCCCCCACGACGGCAATGGTTCCCGAGGCCAGCGCGCTCTTGAAGTGGTTTGGCACTTCCGCCGGTGTGTTGCTGCCAGAGCGCGGAGAGAAGACGGCGTGTGCCTCGTCGATAAATAGAATGACGTCCCGGCTGGCCTCCTCGATGAGACTCTTGATGCGGGCCTCCAGATCGCCACGGTAGCTGGTCCCGCTCATCAAACTGGCTCCATTGATCTCGATGACGCGGTAGCCGCGGAGCTTCGCCGGACCTCTACCGGAGGCGATATGCTGCGCCAGGCCGATGGCGAGGGCCGTTTTTCCGACGCCGGCCTCTCCGGTGAGCAATGGATTTCGCTGTTCCCGACGCATCAGGACATTGAAGACGCGCTTCAATTCCTTTTTTCGCCCCACGATCTCCGGCAATCGACCGGAGAGTGCCTCCTCGGTCAGATCGCGTCCCAGCATATCGAGGGTCGGCGATGCGCGCCGCTGAGAGGCAAAGCGAATCGCCGCATCCACGGGCTCGGAGCCCGCCAAAATCCGCGGCTCGCCCAGAGCCTTGCGCATCTCACTTTCGAGCCCCAGGGCCTGCACCAGCTCCAGCGAGGAGCCCCCGTCATCGAGAAACGCCTCCACCAGATCGCCTTCGCGGACCTTCTCCTCCTCGCTGTTTTGAACCGAGTATTGCAACATCCGAATCATGCGCGGCGTAAGGGTCTTACGGCCGATCAAGAATTCGGGAATCGGCTCCGGTTTGGAGCCGATAAGGCGCAGCAATTCCTCGCGCAATCTCTGTGGCTCCAACCCGCGGGCCTTTCCCGAACGCCACACCACGGAGTCACGAATCGATGCCATCATCGCCACCAGGTGGGGAGTGCCAAGAAAAGAGGTTCCATGGGAGGAGGCGAGCTTCATCGCTCCCTCCAAAATGCCCTTGCACGTCGAATCGAAGGACGTCAGCCGCAACAGACCCCGCTCGTCGAAGAGTGCATCGCCCTTGCCCTCGCTCAATCGGCGGATCGACCAGCGAATCGAGGCCGATTCCACCGCCTCTGCGCGCCAGGTCACGCTGCGCACCAGGTCTTCCTCGATCATCTGTGCGTCCTGGCGCACCGTGGCCTGTTCCCAGGCTTCCTCGAGAATTCGCGTAAACCCGCGCGAAAAATTGGTGCGCCGCAATTCCGGGGCTGACTGCTCCTCCCCGTCGAAGTCCTCCTCGATCTCGGTGGCCAATACGCGCAGCCGATCTGAAACATCATCGATCTCTACGACCCCCTGAGTTCCGAATGCGATGACCCGGGCCAACTCCGCATGGCCTCGCTCCAGCAAGACCAATAGTAGATCGAGGGGTAAAAACATGCGTCGATTCATCTCCACCAACTGCTCCTGCAGGGCCTGCATCACCTCCAGGACAGGCGCAGATAGGCAATCGACGCAGAGCAATCCGCTGGAATCAAATAGCGGATCCTTGAAGACAGTGTTCATTACCCATCGACTCCCATTCGAAACTTGTAATGCGCCAGGACCTGCGCCGAGTTCGACTCAGTCTTTGGCAGGTTCAATCCTACCGCATCTCAAAGGGGATGCGAAATTCGAACACTCATTTCATCACTCAATGAGTGAGTTTTCGGGCCCGGGCGACGAGAAAGCCGCCAAATCGTCCCAGCGGCGTGTCGCGACCGACGAACTCCAGGGTGCGCAGCGCCGAGCTGATTCCGGGCATCTGGTGGAAAAAAGCAGCCGGCGTAAAGATACGGACTCCGGCCCAGCCCTCCAGATCCAACTCCGAGGGCAGGTATTTGATCACCTGTTCCGGTGGATCCCATCGAGTGTAGACCGCCGACTCCCGGGTGGCCTGTGAGATCTTTTGGGGGCCGCCCAAGACCTTGGCCAAAAAACGCAGGCTGTAGGGATTATAAAACTCGAGAAAGAGTCTACCGCCGGGACGCACCACGCGGCTGCACTCAACGAGGGCATCCTCGATATCCTCGATATGAGCCAGGACCTTGAAGCTATATACGACATCGAAGGACTCGTCATCGAATGGCAGGTCCGTGGCGCAGCCCTGGACGACGTCAAGTCCTCGTTCTTCGGCCAACTCCAACATGCCGGGACTGATGTCGATCCCCTTTGCCGAGCGGGCCATCGAATCCACGCGATGCAACAACAAGCCGGTCCCACAACCGACCTCCAACACGTCGCGCTCCCGAACATGCTGGCGCAACAGATCGACCTGCAGATCATCGATGAGGCGGTGGTAACCGTCGTGGCGCCGATCCTCGTACCAATCGGCAAATTCGTCGTAGTAGCTCTGATTGTCCTTTTCGACCATGAAGTCCAGCTCTCGGTGTACAGGGGGAGAAGAAGCGAAGCGTTCGTATGTCGATCTCCCTTGTAATATCCACCGCAGTGGCTTGCAACTTCACTAAAGGACCAACTGCAACAGAGCTGTTCCATAAATCGAGCTACGAGTAGAGCTAATAGACGTCGGGACCGACGCGCCGGAGTTCGTCGCGCAGTAGGTGGAGGTCTTCGTCCTGGTCTGCGATCGTCTGGTCGTCGGGGTCGTAGCGCTCATCATGCCACCGGGCTGCCGCCCGATGTGTCTCGGCGAGGTGACGGTCGTCCGTTGAGGGACCGCCATTTCCCACGTCGAGCCACATCCGATCTTCGTGAAGCCGGGCCAACGTTCGATGGCGCCTGTGCAGTCGTCGATGGACCCGATGACTGTCTTCGCCGGCGTTTTGCTGTCCCTCGTTTCTCAGGCGATCATAGTCTTCATAGGCCATCTGCAACTGGCGATATTGCGAGATGATCTCGCGTTCAAACGCCGCGATCTGTTCCTCGCTGATGGCTCCGAACTCCTCTTCCACCTGGAGCCGAGTATCGCTTTTGACTCGCTCACCGCCCGGTTGGCTGGCACCACAGCCCATATTTGCGATACCGATGCACACAGCGATACCGAGAGCACAAAATACAGCCACAAAATTCTTCATCGCTCCCCCCATAGAGCTTTCCCCATTATTTGCGTTCCACAATATAGTAGACACAAGCTGGGCTACGAGAAGATGTGCCGACGATGACAAGCGGGCGCCAATGGGTTATTTTCCAGCATGCCAATATCGCCTCGTCGCCCAACGGAGATTCCATGGGACGCACAGAACGCCTGGAGCAGCCCGAAGAATTTGGAAAATATCACCTGGTCGCGCTGTTGACCCACGGTCGAATGTCCGATGTCTACAAGGCCAAAAGCCACGGAGTGGAGGGATTTGAGAAGATCCAGTGCCTCAAGATCTTTCGCCCCGAACTGACCGCCAGTGAGCAATTTGTGGAGATCGTCATCGACGAGGCCAAGCGTTCGGTGTCCTTATCCCACGCCAATATCGCGCAGGTCCTCGATCTGGGCATGGAAGAAGCGCAACAAAAATACTACGTCGCCATGGAGTATATCTCGGGGCTCGACCTTGCGCGGGCTCAGAATCTGGCGAAACAATTCGACTATCCTTGGCCGCAGGAGATGTCGGTCTTTATCGCCAGCGAGATCGGCAAAGCCCTCGACTACGCCCACCGACGAAAAGACTTCAACTTCAACAATCTCAATATTCTGCACCGCTCGCTGCGGCCGGAAAATATCATGCTCTCCTATGACGGAGAGGTGAAGATCACCGACTTTGGTATTTCCCGTGCTCTCGACGTCATCCAGATCATCGACGACGAAGATTTGATCACCAAATTTTTGTACGCCGCCCCCGAGGTAGCGCGCAACGAGGCCTATACCCGGCAAAGTGATATCTTTAGCCTCGGCCTGGTGTTGTACGAGATGCTCGCCGGGTTTCACCCCTATCGCTGCGATTCGGGAGAGGAAGTGAAGCGCCGCGCTATGCAGGGAGTGCTGCCGCCGATCGGTGAGCACGCAGAGGTGCCGCGTCAGCTCCAGCAGATATTGGAGTCCATGCTGGTCCTCGATCCGGCCGGACGGGCCCAGAGCGCGGGCCAGTTGTATGAGGAGCTGATCGGCTATCTCTTCGGCAACAACCTGCAGGCCGACAACCGCACTCTGGCATTGACCATGCAGGAGCTGCGAAGTCGTGAGCAGGACGACAATCTGCTTCCGGAGGCCACATCGGAGTTTGGTCTCGAGGAGATCAGTCATCACGAGTTTTCCACGGCCTTCGAAGCCGGCGGCGCGTTTCACGACGAGCCAGCCAAGGACAAACTCGATCCCGACGACGTTCCCACCAGCAATCTGGGGATGAGTGCGGCGAAACAATTCACCGAATCTGTGCCCTTTCCCGGTCCCCTTGAGGGTCTGTACCAATCGGTCGTCAACGGTCGGGGAAAAGCGGTGCTACTGTCAGGGCGAATGGGCCGGGGACGCCAGACCCTCATCGACCGACTAGTGGACGCCGTCGATCACCGACCGGACAGCACATCGCGGCTGATTCACACCTCGGACGATGATCGCTTCCGCCCTTTTGGGATCTTCAGCGATCTCGTGCTGCGATCGCACCACGAGACGATTCGCGAGACCCTCGATCATCGCCGGGAGGCCTTGGAGGCCCTCCACGACTGGGGCGTCTCCGAGGACGCCCGCCAGACGATGGCCACTCTGTGGCAACTGGATAAAGCCCATCTACTGGATCCGGCGACCCGCAAACGGCACTTTCTGGAGATCATCTGGCAGATGCTGGAGCATTTTTCGCGGCAGGGACCGTTCGTCCTCGTCGTCGACCGCGTCGAGCGCATCGACCAGGCCTCCATGGATATGCTCCGCGATCTGATCGCCACCATCGGCGACCTAAAGGTACTGCTGGTATTGGGTACCCGAACCGAAGACACGGTGCGAAATATCTTCAACAGTGCTCAGCCCAAGGACTTTGAGGCGATCCACGTTAGCGGTGATCAGCCGCCGACGCCCGACGAGCTCCAGGATCTATCGCCATGCGCTGAGAAGATCTTGACTCTGTTGACCCTCGGCGATCGACCGCTGCCCATTGGAGCGCTGAAATCCCTGCTTTCCAAAGATCCCGACGGCGTCCAACAAGCGGCGGAAGAGCTGGTCCAACGGGGAGCGGTGCGCGTTCCGCGACCCGGTCGATATCGCGCCGACGTGCCGAATTGGCTGACCTGGCATCAAAATCATGGGGCCACCGACCTGGCGCCCATGGCCGCCGGATTGGCTCGCCATCTCGTCCATCGCCTGTCGGGTAACGAAGGCGATCGCCTCACCCCCACCTTACTTCGGCTCTATGCCTTCGCCGGCGATCGACGCCGATTGCTGCAGCTCGCCGAGCCCTACGGCAACTGGCTTCAGCGAAACGCCTGGCAACACACGGCCCTGCACTACTATCAGCATATCAGCGAATTGCTCGGCCTCCACGGACTTGGGTTGCCTCACGTTCGGGTCCGCTTCGTTCTCGTGGCCGCTCAATTGGCGCTGGAGATGGCCCATATCGACAAATGCCGCACCCTGCTGGAGCCCTTGAATGCGCTCACCGAGACCACCCGCGATGAGCGGGGCTATGTGGGCTCTCAGCTATTATTGGGTCAATTGGCGATGCAGCAAGACGATCTCATCGAGGCCAGAAAACATTTTCGGCGAAGCTATCAGACCGCGCAAAGCCTGCGAGCCCCGGGGCTGACGGCGCGCGGAGCACTGGCATTGACGACCTGGTACGAGCGCTTCGGTGACTCGGAGGCGGCGATGAAGCATTTGGCGAGCGCCATCAACGTCGACGCCCGCCGCATCGACACCAAGACCCGAGCGACCTTATTGCACCAGGCGGTGCGGATGTGGGCCGATCGGGGGATGGTCCGGCGGGCGATCCGCCCAGCCCATGACCTCCATACTCTTTCGCGGGCCGTACCCTATCCGTCGGTGCGCTGCCGTGCGGCCATGGCTCAGGCTCATCTGGCGGCCAGCCAGGGCGATCTCGGCGCCGCAGGGGGTCACTTCGACCTCGCTCTCGGCATGGCCAATAGTCACGGCCTGTCGGCCTTGTCAGTGGAGTTGATACGTGAACGTGCGGCCATGACCCTGAGCTTTGAGCGTTATCCGGAGACCATTACCTGGACCAACCAGATCATTGGTGTCGCCGAAGATCAGGGGGATTATTATAGCGAGCAGCGCGCTCGCGACCTGCGGGCCCTCGCCCAGTGCTATGTCGGTGAAGAAATACAGCCAGCGCTCACCCAACTACAAGCCAGTCTGCGCCGGGCCACCGAGCGAGGTGTGCCCAAAGACGTCTACCGGGGCCACGAATTTCTGGCCCGCGCCTTTGCGGCCACCGGCCAGACCGACCGAGCTGCACACCACCGGCATCACGCCGATGACCTGGCCCGTACGATGCGCATGAGTTGGGCTGCGTAGCCCCCATCCCATTTCTCCCACGTTTCCGGATGGGAACTCAATAATCAATCGTAGCGCAATCCATCGACGGGGCGCATCCTCGACGCCCACCACGAGGGGCCCACGGTGGCCAATATACAGACCGCCATCGACACGGCGGCCACGATGGCGAATTCCCAGGGGTCGATGCGCACTGGAAGGTGATCGATCATGTAGATCTCGGGATCGAGACCGAAATTGGTGTGCCGGACCAACAGGCAGACCGCCAGTCCCCCGATCAATCCGTTGATGGTGCCGATCAAACCGATGATCGACCCCTGATACATAAAGGTCTTCATCACCTCCAAATTCGTCGCCCCCATGGACTTCAAGATCGCGATCTCCTTATTCTTCTCCAATACGATCATGATCAGGGTACAGACGATATTGAAGCTGGCGACGAGAACGATGAACAAGAAAAGGACGGCCAGCACCCGGCGCTGCAATTGCAGGCTGGTAAATAGATTGTGGTTCAATTGGCGCCAGTCCATGATCCGGTATTCCGTGGCGGGGAAGACCTCCCGCAACTCCATCGCCAGATCTCCGACCGCGAAGACATCCTCGACGCGAACATCGACTCCGGTGACCGTATCACCTTGACCGAAAAAATCCTGTAATGCCCGGTAATCCACCAGGGCCATTCGGTCGTCGTATTCGTGAAACCCACTTCGATAGGTGCCCACTACATAAAACATCTGTGTCGATGGCTGATGCCCCCCGGATTCCCATCCCCCGGTCTCCAATCCCTCCAGCGGACTGGTGATCCGGATCGTATCACCGGCCTGCGCCTGCAGACGCGACGCCAATGAGCTTCCGAGTAAAATCTTCGGCACCTCCACTTGACCGTCGTCGGGGAAGCGATCGAATTCCAACTCCGCGAGCAATCCCTCCCGCTCGGTATATTTGGGAATATCGCTGACCGATTCCGCCGTCGACGGCTCGATGCCCTTGGTGAGAATACCGGCGGTGCGGTTTCCATGACTCGCGATCATCTCGTGAAACACAAAGGGACTGGTCGCCTCGATCCCCTCGTATCCTTCGATGGTCTCCTGAACCTCGCGGTACTCCCGAAAATTGGTCCCGAATTGCATCACCAACAGGTGACTGTTGACGCCGAGCACCCGGTCTTGAAAGGCATCCTGGAAACCGCCGGTGATCGCCGTGACGCTGGTCAACGCCATGACTCCCAAAAAGACGCCCAGAATGGCGATCACTGTGATCGTGGAGACGAAACTTCCCCGTCGACTCTGCAGGTGGCGGATGGCGATGAAACGTTCGTAGGACATTCTATCCCGTCTTACAGTCGATACGTTTGATACCCAGCAGCGTGCGGAGAAATCTACGTGCTCTTACACGTCGAAAAGCGCTGCACCGGCGGGCGAAAATCCATACCGTAGATGGGCCGGTGTGACAACTACGCCCACGGACTGGCCATTCCCGACAAATGGCGACAATGTAGAAAGCAATGCCCCAGTCTGTTAGGATTCGCCCGCTGACCATTTCGCGATCGTTTCTGATGGAGGATCCATGTCCGCTGCCGTTCGTATCTTGAAAATCGGACTTTTCGTCGTGTTCGCCCTCTCCATATTCGCCTGTGCTTCCAGTGACGCCACGTCCTGCGACGATGACGACGATTGCGCCGCCGGTGAGATCTGCGCCAGTGACGATTATTGCCAGCAGGTGGTGACCGATCCCTGCGCCGGCGATGACGAATGTCCCGACGGCTTCAACTGCATCGACTCCATCTGCACCGCCGAGGGATACGGAAATGACGCGCAGTCCAATCAGGACCCCAACCAGGATCCGAATCAAGACCCCAACCAGGATCCGAACCAAGAGCCCAACCAGGATCCGAACCAGGACCCCAACCAGGATCCGAACCAAGACCCCAATCAGGATCCGAACCAAGAGCCCAACCAGGATCCCAATCAAGAGCCCAATCAGGACCCGAATCAAGATCCCAATCAGGATCCGAATGTGATCCCCAACCAGGTTCCCAACCAGGATCCCAATCAGGAGCCACAGCCGGACAACCCGACCGTCATCGACGTCACGCCCGAAGATGAGGAGACGGGCGTTTCCGTGGATACGCAGGTCCGCGTCACCTTTAATGAGGCGCTCAGCGAAGGCCCCAGCCTGTCGACCAACGGCATCAGCATCCGCACACCCTCCGGAGAATTGGTCGATGATCAGCGGGAGTATATCGACGCCGAGTACCAGATCGTGCTGACCCCCGACGAACCGCTTTTCGAAGCCACACGGTATACGATCGACGTATCGAATCCGGTGCAAAACCCGGCCGGCTTCCCGGTGCACCCGGAGGTGGAGACGTCGTTCACTACGGAATGGTCCATCGACGATGAGCTCCAACAATTGGCCCGTCGTTACGCACCGGTGATCTACCAGGATACGGAGTATACCGATTCGCCGGAGATCCACACCGATATTCCCACCCGTGTGGATTTTGATGGAAACCTCGACGCCGCCGACAACAACGAAGCCGCTCAACAATCGACGGCCACCCTTCCGGCCCACGTCTACTACGCGGTCAGCTCCACAGAGAGCCATCATTTTCTGCATTATATTCTGTATTACGCCACGCGTCGCGACGGCGACTCCTATCGCGACCACGACTTTACGGGAATCGTCGTTGTCGTAGATCGGGAGAGCGAAGAAGTCCGGCTCGTCGACGGCGTTCACCTCGA
Organism: Myxococcales bacterium; assembly: GCA_007119595.1. Taxonomy (GTDB): domain Bacteria; phylum Myxococcota_A; class Bradymonadia; order Bradymonadales; family Bradymonadaceae; genus SLJM01. The sequence continues at coordinate 788 of SKPJ01000023.1, read as the reverse complement.
CGGACCGGCGAGCACGGAGCGCTTTGCCTATCGGCCCGATGGTCCGGACCGACCGTCAACGCTGCCGACCGACGAGGAACCGACGGACTTCGATCCGGAACACCTCGAGGACGGCGAGCGGTTTCCACTCTATGTAACCAGTGGCGTCCACGCCCCCTGCTTTTGGTACGACCGCGATACACCGGGTTGGTTTTTGCCGCTATGTCTGGGAGATGGCGAGGAGTTTTTCTCCGGCGACGGGCTGGTGATGCGCGTCGGCGACCAGGGGCAGACCTACGATCAGGCCACCGAAAATAGCGACGGATATGATGAAATCTCCTACGAGCTCTCCCCGTTTATCGAACCATTTTGGACTCAGCGGGGCAACTTCTCCTGCGGTCTCTTTGCCACCCCGGGCTTTACGCTCGATCCCGCCGACGGCCGCCCCCACGGACCGGGCGACGAGCCGGAGCTTCTGCCGGCGCGGCTTTGCTCCAATCAGAATTTGGACAACAACTTCGGCGAATTACCGTATCGCTGGATCGACACTGACGGCGGAGCTTGGTTTTTGGACCCCGCCTTTCATATGGCCATCTGGTACGACTTTGGCGACGACTACTCCATGGATTATTGCTACAACTTCTTTCACAATATCGACCGTCAGGATGACACCGCTTGCAGTAGTAACTAGTTCCCATCCGGAAACCCCATGAATTTCGCAGATACCGGCTGAAATCATGATCTCGATATCGGCTTAACACTTGGAGTAGCCTCCGGCTACGCCTGCGGTTGCGCCGAATATCGATCTC
>SKPJ01000307.1 GCA_007119595.1 Myxococcales bacterium | reverse complement strand
TTTGGACGTTGGCGATGGCCTCTACGTCGTTCTTCCACGCAAAATGGCTGACTCCGGTCTTTTTGGAGTGGGTTACGGCGCCGCCGAGTTCGTCGACCGTGATATCCTCGAAGGTCACCTTTTTGACGACCCGGGGACCGGTCAAAAACATAAAGCTCGAGCCCTCGACCATGCCCACGAAGTCGGTCAGAGCCGGCGAATAGACCGCGCCTCCGGCGCAGGGTCCGGCGATGAGGCTGATCTGGGGAATCACCCCCGAAGCCTGTACATTTCGCCGAAAAATCTCGCCGTAACCACCCAGGGCGTTGACGCCCTCCTGGATGCGCGCACCGCCGGAGTCATTGATGGCGATAAAGGGCGCACCGGCGCGGATGGCGAGGTCTTGTAGCCTGGCGATCTTTTTTGCGTGAGCCTCGCCGAGGCTTCCGCCCAACACCGTGCGGTCCTGGGAGAAGGCATAGACCGGACGACCGTCGACGAGTCCGCAGGCGGTGACCACTCCATCGCCGGGAACCCGTTTTTTGTGGAGACCGAAATTCCGGCTTCGATGCTCCACGGAGGCGCCGACTTCGTCCATCGAACCCTCGTCGAAAAGCTGCTCCAATCGGGCACGGGCGACACTTTCTTTTCGCCCGGCCGTCAGCAGCAACTTTTCCCGTTTTTCAGCCTCATCGACCACTGGATCCACCTTGTTTTTTGCGGTGGATGTACTCTTTTTCCGAGCACGTGAAGTCCGGGTCGTCGGCTGAAATGACGTCGATTCCGTATGCGCTTCTTGTTTGAAGTCGGTCATCTCGATTTCCTTCGCTATCAATTGCAGTAGAGTTTCGTCGTTTTATGGCGTCTTAGAAGCTGTCAAAATGTCCAGGAGCCCGGCTTCTTTCGCTCTTTGATCGATCCTTGATGGCCGAGCAGCGCCGTGAGTGCCGCTCGGGCATCACTGGCGGCGCGGTGTTGACCCGTAGATTTGCCATTGCTCCCGGCGAACCCGTTACTGCTGGTCGTCCCGTTGCTCACGCCGTTATTGCTCACACCGTTATTGCTGGCGCCGTTCTGGCTCTGCCCCTCGGAGTTTCGTTCTTTTGATCTTCGCTCTTCTTTCTCCCAGCGGGCTGGCGTCGACGCATTTCGGTCCAGCCGCGCAACGGTGATGACGAAACCACCGGATACGGTGAGTTCGACATCAAAATCGCCACCGCCGAGTTGCCGCACGGCATCGAGGGCCCGCCCGGATACGTCGACCCCGGCGTTCAACTTCTGAGCGCCCTGCGCCGTAAATTGACGCACCGAAATCTCATGAGTGCTCAATTCCAATCCCAATCCCAGCGCCTTGGCGACCGCTTCTTTGATGGTCCACAGCGCCGTTTCCATCGCGTTTTCCGAGTCCTTCAACGGCCACGACAGGCGCCGCTCCCGGTCGGTGAAATAGGATTGGGCAAAATTGTCGGGGCGCTCTTCGATGCGCTCCATATCGACGCCGATCCAATCCGTGCTCTGCGGCGCTGTGACCGAGGCGATGGCGAGACCCGAACAATGGGTCAGGCTCAGCTCCGGAAGTGACACCGTCGCGATCTCGGGATTATCACTTTCGACGACGAGCTCCGGTTTTCCGCTCGGCGCTTTGGTGACTGCGATCTCGTCGAATCCGACCGTTACTCCATAGAAATCGCGAAACCAACGGCTCACCAACCGCCGGGCGGCCACCCTCGCGGCGAGCATCTCGGCGCGCCGCGAGGGATTGCGCAGTCGCCGATAGGCTCGAAGTTCTTCGTCGGACAATATCTGCTCAGCGTCATAACCGCGGGCGGCGACGACGGCCCCGGCCTCCCCGGTATTTAGCATCTGGCGGATGTCGACGAGCGGCGATAGAGCCTCGAAACGATCGCCTCTTCGCAATTTCTGATGGGCGATGAGCTCCACCTTCTCGAGCCAATGCAATAGCTCGCCGTCTTCAGCTCGCACCTCGACATCAAATGCGATGGCGTGTTCCGATGCGTCGTCGCGCCGACGACACCGAATGCATATCTCTTCTCCGGACCGAGCTCGTCGAAATTGCACACTTCGGCCAATACCGAGGGGCAGATGGCTCATTCCCTTTTCGATCATGCCCCAGAGTCCCACGGTCTGAAATGCCATCTCTCGCACCAGGGGATCCGTGAGAAACCCACCGGAGCGCTCGTCATCGACCAGCGGGCGACCGGGAACCCGGCCATATCCCACGGCAAAGTCGTCGGAGACAAACGGCACTTGTTCGAGCACGCGAAACGTCCCGGTGTGGAAGAACCGGCGATAGATCTCCGCGCGCTTCGGTCCCCGCCGCCATTGCACGTCATCATCAAAGGTGAGCCTCCAGGACTGGTCGGCGCTTTGTTGCCCGCATAATACCTGTGCGCGAAAATGCTCCTTTCGAAGAGTTCGACCCGTGCGGCTTTTGCGATGGGACTCGACGACCGTTTCGACTCTTTTTCGCCCCTTTTCCCGGCCCACGATGCGGGCCGTGACGGTGACCCGAATCGGCTCCCCGCGGTGGATCTTGAGCGCTCGCTCAAAACGGGCATTCTCCACGCCGGCCACCGGCATTTTGGTCAGCAATTGAGCGGCATCGACCATCAATTCGTATCCCATAACGCCCGGCAATATAGCCGTTCCCTCATAGACGTGATCATCGATGAAGAGATCGTGCTCCGGATCGAAAACCCGCTCTACTACAAGTTCTTCGCGACCTCGCTCCACGACTTTATCAACCAGCGCCAAATGCCCAGCTTCTGTGGCATCGACTGGGCAATCATCGGGCATTTCGACAACGAAGTCGCCGCCCATATCACCCAATTCACCGGCCACCATGGCCTCACCGATCAAACCGTATTCGATGGCATCGCCCACCATCGGTGCGCCCAACTCACAGGGCAAAAACTCCACTCCCCGAGCCTCCAAAATGGTCTGCATCGAACCCTCGACGGCCATGCCCACATCGCCCCAGGCCGTCCAATCGATGGACAGGGCGCGAATATCGGTGGTGGCGTTGATCTGGTTTACCAGCGTGGAGAGCATCTCATTTGCGGCGCTATAATCGGTCTGTCCCTCGTTTCCGAAGCGACCGGCGATGCTGGAGAAGACCACGAAGAACTCGGCATCCGTAACCCGAAGCTCATTCCAAAGGTGCAATCCACCGAGCGCTTTGCCGCGAAATACCTTGTCGAATCCGGCGACG
>SKPJ01000556.1 GCA_007119595.1 Myxococcales bacterium | reverse complement strand
ATCTGGTCGACGGCTCGTCGTATATCTATCGGGCCTTTTCCGCCATCCGTGGATTGTCGACCTCCGATGGCTTTCCGACCAATGCCATCTACGGCTTTACCCAGATGCTCAAAAAGCTCATCCAGGATGAAGACCCCGACTTTTTGGCGGTCACATTCGACGCCCATGACGCCGACGAGAAGACCTTTCGAAAAGAGTTATTTCCCGAATACAAGGCCCATCGCCGGGAGATGCCGGAGGATCTAAAGACCCAGCTTCCCTATTTTCGAAAGGTCGTGCAGGCGCTGCAGATCCCGATCATGGAACAGGCCGGTGTAGAGGCCGACGATCTGATCGCCACGGCCACCGAAAAAGCCCGCGATATCGAGCTTCCAGTCTGCATCATCAGCGGCGACAAAGACCTGATGCAACTCATCGGCGACGACGTCGTGATGTACGACACCATGCAGGACAAGCGCCACGACACCGACGATGTCATCGATCGCTTTCGAGTCCCCCCGGAGGGCGTCAAATACGTATTGGCCCTCGCCGGCGACAGCTCGGACAATATTCCGGGCGTACCCGGCATCGGCGAGAAGACGGGCGGAAAACTGGTCGAGGAGTTCGGTGACCTGGAGACCATTTTAAATAATATCGACAAGGTGGGCGGAAAAAAGCGCAAGCAAAACCTGCGCGAATTCGCCGATCAGGCCCGGCTAAGCCTGGAGTTGGTGACCCTCAAAGAGGACTGCCCCATCGACTTCGAATTGGATAAGCTCCAGCTTACACCGCCGAATTTCGAGGCCTTGACCACCCTCTTTTATGAGCTGGAGTTCGAGAGCATCCTCGCCGACCTCAACGAGTGGTTCAAAGACCGAGATTGGATCGACGACGAGACCATCGTGGAGTTGAAGAAGAAATTCGGCGACGACGGGCTGACCTCGGTGCACAGCGACCAAAAAAACTACCGTGCGATCTTCGATCTCGACGAACTCGACGAAATTCTGGCTCATTGTCGACAGGCGGAGTATTTCGCCTTCGATCTGGAGACCACCAGCATCAACGCCCTGGATGCCGAAATCGTGGGGATGTCCTTTGCCTGGGAGGCCGATCACGGGGTCTACGTCCCGGTGGCCCACGACGATCCGGATGCGCCGCAGCAACTCGATCGCGACGAGGTCCTCCAACGGGTCGCTCCCCTGCTGGAAGACCCGGACGTGGCCATCGTCGCCCAGCACTACAAATACGAATGGCTGGTATTGCAAAATTACGACATCGAGATCCGCGGCATCGTCCACGATACGATGTTGATGAGTTATCTCCTCGATCCCGGGAAAAATTCGCACTCATTGGACGCCATTGCCCTCGATTATCTCAAACACGACACCACGACCTATTCTCAGGTCGCCGGCACCGGCAAGAGCCAAAAACGCTTTGACGAAATCCCGGTCCAAAAGGCCACTCCCTACGCCGCCGAGGACGCCGATATCACCTGGCTGGCCTGCAGGGCCCTCGGTGAAAAGATGCAAAAGCACGAGAAATTGTCGGAATTGGAGCGCGATATAGAGATTCCTCTATCGCGAGTGCTCGGGATTATGGAGCGCCGCGGAATCGCCGTCGACCGCAGTATTTTGGCCCAGATGAGCCGCGAGTTCGACGAAGAACTGGACGCCTTAAAAGACGAGATCGCCGACCACGCCGGCGGCGAGGTCAATCCCAACAGCCCCACCCAGCTTCGCGAAGTATTATTCGAGACCCTCGATCTGCCGGTCAAAAAGCGCACCAAGACCGGGCCGTCGACGGACCGCAGTGTGCTGGAGCAACTCAAAGAGCTGCATCCGCTTCCGGGGCTGATCCTCGAATATCGATCCTTCGCAAAGCTAAAGGGAACCTACGTCGACGCCCTGCCCGATTTGATTCGACCCGAAACGGGCCGCATCCACAGCGATTTTAACCAGGCGGTCACCGCCACCGGACGGCTGTCGTCGTCGAATCCCAATCTTCAAAATATACCGATTCGCACCGAGCGGGGCCGCCAGATTCGCGGCGCCTTCGTCGCCGACTCTGGCTATCGTTTGCTGGCCTGCGACTACTCCCAGATCGAGCTTCGCTTGATGGCTCATCTATCGGGGGATCCGAAATTGGTAGAGGCCTATCAGACGGGCCTCGACATTCACTCCCTGACAGCATCGCAGATCTTCGACATTGATATCGACGAGGTCACAGACGCCCAGCGCCGGGCCGGAAAGACGGTCAACTTCGGCGTGATGTACGGCATGGGCTCGAGGCGGCTGGCCCGGGATCTGGAGATCTCGACCAGCGAGGCCAAATCCTATATCGACAATTATTTCGAGCGCTACCAGGGAGTCACGGGTTATTTCGACGAGCTCGTCGAAGAGGCCCGCCAGACCGGCTACGCCCGCACCCTTTTCGGCCGTCGCCGCCATCTTCCCAATATCGGCGATCGCGGCGGACGCCGGGCATTTGCCGAGCGAGCTGCCATCAACACCCCCATCCAGGGCACGGCGGCGGATATCATCAAGATCGCCATGGTCAAGATGCAGCATCGCATCGAAGACGAAAAACTACCGCTTCGGATGTTGCTTCAAGTCCACGATGAATTGATCTTCGAAGTCCAAGACGACGCCGTCGAGGAGATGACCGAGCTGGTCTGTGACGTGATGGAGAATGTCTGCGAACTCGACGTGCCCCTTGTGGTCGACAGTGGCGTTGGCGACAGTTGGTTGGAGGCAAAATAAGAATAACCCCAATGCTGTTCAGTTAAGCGATTGAGAATCGAACAGATAATGGAGTCTCAAGTAATCTTCCAGCGACCACCAGAGGTCATCAAAGTCACCAGAGATCCTCTTCCCCGTGGGGAAGGTGGCCGCGACCGCAGTCTGGGAGCGGTCGGAAGGGGCACCGGGGGCTATCAGAGCACCATCAAAGTCTCCGTCGAAATTTTGGGGGCTACCCGTTGCCCCTTCCGCTTCGCGCTAAAAAGCCGCGCTCAGCACCTTCCCCACGGGAGAAGGGGATCTCTGGCGCGGCGGCCTGCCATCTGGTGGTTGGTGGTGGCATCTTCCGGTAGCTACCACGAAAAACGGGGTGAGCTCAAAATCCTTACCTGAACAGCATTGGGATTTACCCACATTCGCAACCCCCATACTAGCAACGGAGTACTGAAAATGGGCGAAAATCCAAATCTATCGGTCGGTGATCAAGCGCCGGACTT
>SKPJ01000612.1 GCA_007119595.1 Myxococcales bacterium | reverse complement strand
CTGCGATGTCGACGAGGGAACGTGCATCATCGAACTCGATGATGAAAACCAGGATCCGAACCAGGATCCGAACCAAGACCCGAATCAGGATCCGAACCAGGACCCGAATCAGGATCCGAACCAGGACCCGAATCAAGAGCCGAATCAAGAGCCGAATCAGGATCCAAACCAGGACCCGAATCAAGAGCCGAATCAAGAGCCGAATCAGGATCCAAACCAGGATCCGAATCAAGAGCCGAATCAGGATCCAAACCAGGATCCAAATCAGGACCCGAATCAAGATCCAAACCAGGACCCAAATCAAGATCCAAACCAAGAAGATCCGGAGGAAACCCGCCGCGACGGGCTTCCCTATGACGATCAATGCGTGTTTTTAGATCGGGACGACGAGTTCGAGCCCAATGAATTGTGGCATTTCCAGGTCGATAGCACGCTTCCCTATCCCACCTATGAGGGGCCGGGAACGCTGGACGGGGAGCCATTGGCCGGAAACTCGATGGACCAGGTGATGATGACCCCGGTGGTCATCGATCTGGATAATGATGGCGATCAGACGCCGGACGTAATCTTTACGACCTTTGCGACAAGCGAGCAGGACGACACCTGGGATCAGTTGATCACGGGCGTGTTGCGCGCCGTGCGCGGAGATGACGGCAGCCACAAGTGGTCGGTGGGCTACGAGGAGCTGAGCGAGTACTGGGGAATCGACGCCGAGGACTGGAGTCCAACCCTTGGATTTATGCCGGCCGGCAGCATCGCTGCAGGAGATATCACCAATAGCGGAACCTCGGAAGTGGTCGCACCGATCTGGGACTATTCCGAGGGGTATCAGGGATTGGCGGCCGTCGATCACCAGGGCGAGGTGTTGTGGACCAGCACCTACGGCGGAAGTGATCCGACCGAGATCGTCGTACAAGATGTAAACCACTGGTGGGGAGGCCCATCGATCGCCGATCTCAATGGCGATGGCGACCCGGAGATCGTATTCGGCTCGTTGGTCTACAACAGTGATGGTGAATTTCAGTGGGATGGTCGCGACGCGGCAGGTCTGGAAAGCGAGTTGGTCTCGGGCAGTAATTTTTCGTGGAGCAGCACCGATCCCGATGCCTCGGAACGACTCGGCCCCTTGAGTGTGGTCGCCGATATCAACGGCGACGGAAATCAAGAGGTCGTCACCGGGCGGGCTGCATTTGATTACGATGGAAATCTGGTCTGGGAGACCACTGAATTGGCGCCGGATGGAAGTGAACTCCACGAGGGGTTCCCGGCGGTGGCCGATTTTTCGGGCGACGGTGAGGCAGAGGTCGTGGTGGTTTCGGCCGGTACGGTGCGAATTCACGACGGAGCCAGCGGCGACCTGGTGTGGGGACCGGTCGACATCCCCGCTGCCGGACGCCTGGGGCCCCCGACCATTGCCGATATGACTGGCGATGGTGAACGCGAGATCGGCGTCGCCGGAAGCAACGGCTATTTCGTCCTCGAGGTCGATGCCGAAACCTTCGGCGATGGCACCATCGCAGATTACTTCGATGTGCTCGTCTGGGAGGAGGAGACACAGGATGTGTCGAGCAACACCACCGGTTCCAGCGTCTTCGACTTCAATGGCGACGGGACGGCCTCCGTTATCTACAACGATGAATTGTATTTGCGCGTCTTCGACGGGCCGACGGGGGACGTGGTTTTTGAGGCCGAGAACCCATCGTTTACGGCGTTGGAGAATCCAGTCATCGTCGACGTCAATAATGACGGGGCGGCCAATATCGTGGTGCCTACCAGCGATTTTGAATGCGGTTCACAGATCAGCAATTGCTCAAAGGGCGATGCTGGCGTCAAAGCCTTTGGTGACCAGGACGACAATTGGGTGACCACCCGGCGTGTCTGGAATCAGCACAGCTACAGTATCAATCACGTCGAGGAAGACGGTTCGATTCCGGCTAACCCGACTCCGAATTACCTCGATCACAACACCTTTCGGCTCAATAAGCTGACAGAGATTGAGCCCCAGGCGGCGCCGGACCTATTCCCCGACGATCCGCAAGTGGTGGCCGACGGTTGTTTTGTCAGCGCTGATGTCTGGATCACCAACGCCGGCGCCATCCAGGTAGGTGCGGGCCTTCCGGTCAGTCTTTATGCTGAATCCAATGGCCAACAGGTATTGATTGCCACCGAGGAGACCGAGGAAGGATTGGCCCCCGGAGAGGCGGAGCGGGTGACCCTGGAGGGTACCATTTCGGAGTCCGGGCAATGGGATATCGTGGTATACGCCGATGACGACGATGGCGAGAGCACACGCAACGAATGCAACGAGGACAACAATCGACTCGTGCTCGAAGAAGACGTCGTCTGTCAGTAGGAGTTCAACACAAAACGTCTGCTCGTTGCTGATTTGGCGATAATGTATCGGTTGTGGGGTGTCAGCGACCGCGAAACCTGTTACAAGAACGACGGTGGAAGCGATTCCACCGTCGTTTTCTTTTAGACTCGTCAACGCAATGTCGCCCTCGAAGGGAGAGTGGAGGTTGCATGATTAGCTGTCCAAATTGTGGAAAGAAAATCTCGGAGGACGCGGCCCACTGTGGTCATTGTGGACACCGCATCGAAGTAAAGCAGAAAAAGACCATGGTGGGAATGGGGGCCATCGACCAAGATGAATTGCGGGCGAAGCTTAAGAAAAATAAAAAAGCGGCCCAAGCCGATGACTCGAGCCCTGTCGGTGGCGATGTATCCGGTGAATCCGATGCGCTGCCTCCGGACTTGGCAGCGACGACGATGATGGACGAGTTTGAGCTTCCCACGCCGGGCGACGGCGAAGCAGCGGCTGATGAGCAAGGAGCCAGCGCCAACTTCGGGACCGCTCCGACGGCCAAGATGGATAAGCTCGAAAAGCCCTCGCCGGGGCCAACCGATACTGCGTCGAAAGGCGCGCCCGGTGCGGCAACGCAAGAGAGTGGCAATGCGGTCGTGACGGCCAGTTCAGCTACGGACGAAGTGGATCCGGTGTTTGACACCACTTCCGACGACGAGGAGCCAGATCCCGCCGAGTCCTTCATTGCTTCTCAGTCCACCTCCGATTCGTTTGGCAGTGATTCGTCATTCGAGGCGGATACGTCTTTCGGAGATGATTCGTCGTTTGGCAGTGATTCGTCATCCGAAACGGATCCGTTGGCAACCGACTTCTCGTCGACTGGGGAGTCGCCAGCCGCCGTCGATACATCTGGGGAAGAGTCGGGGGAAGCGGGGGCGGAGCAAGTCGAGGAACCGGAATCCGAAGCGTCTGCATTGGGCGAAGAGCCGGAACAAGCCGGACCGGAGCAAGACGAGGAGCCGGAATCCGGAGTCGATATGCCTGGCGAAAAGCCGGGACAACCGGGGTCGGGGCAAGAGCAGGACCCGGAATCCTCGGTTGATGCACCGGGGGAAGCCGAGTCGGAGCAAGACGAGGTACCCTCGGAAGCCGAAGCATCTGCATTTGGGGAAGGGTCGGGGGATTCGGAATCACCGCAAGACGGTCTCTCCGACGTCGGCGGTGAAGAAGGGGAACCCTCCACCGATGAGCCTCGCAAAAATATGATGGAGATGTCCGCCGGTGACACGGCATCCCCTTTTGATAAGGCCGGGGAACAGGAGACGAAGAGTCGGCGCCGGATGTTCATGTTCATCGGCGGACTGCTCTTTGTGATGATGAGCTGTTGCGTGGTGACAGCCATCAGTTGGTACGCCATGGGCGGCATGGGGTAATCCAATCCCCCCTCGCCCGGGCGGCATCTGCATCATTTAGTGATCGGCGAGATGGAGGAGTACCTCGTCGGCCCAGGTGTCGAGATGGCCGAGTTCCCAGGCCAGATGCAGGATGGTATAGCGATTTCGAATATCCTTGCTGTGGGCGATCGCCCGCCACGCGCGGTCGCGCTCGACGCCGAGGTCGGAGAAGCGGGTCGGACATTCGGCGCTTCTCAACTCCTCTTCCAGGGATTGTCCGGTGCGCAATGTGCGGGCAACTTGGGTGTCCAGCCGCTCCCATTCATCACAGAGTCGCGTCAGACGCTGCCTCAATTCATCGGGTGAGGGAAAAGCCGGCCTGGCGTGTTTTACAACGGCCTCAAAGAGGGGACCGAAGCGTTCGCGGAGCACCGATTCGTAATCCGACCACTCCGGAAGTGCTTGGACCCGAGCGTCGATATCGATGTCATCGGGGGACAGGGCCCGGAGTTTCTCGTAGATCAGGCCGGTGGTGATGGTGCCGACGCCCACCTGACAGCCGTGAAAATCGTGGGGTTTATCGAAGGCGATGGCGGTCATGTCGATAAAGTGACTGATCAGATGTTCGCCACCGGAGGCGGGGCTCGAGGAACCGGCGACGCTCATCGCCAATCCGGACAACATCAACGAAGCGGTCAGCCCGGCGGTGGCTTCCCGGTCGCGCTGTGGCAATTTCGGGGCGACGCCGTCGAGCATGGCCGCACCGGCCTCAATGATCTCCATGGCGTCGGCGGAGTGGTAGGTATCGTTGAGCCATGCCGAGACCTGCCAGTCGGCGTTGGAGACCGGCTTCGACATCAGGTCCCCCAACCCGCTGCAGATCATCCGATAGGGGGCCTCAGCCATGACGTCGATGTCGGCGATGACCACCCGGGGCGCCGTGCAGGGAATGGTCGTTTTGACACCATCGGAGAGGACGGCGGCGATGCCCGAGGTATATCCGTTCATGCTGGGAGCGGTGCCCACGCAGGCCATTGGGACGTCGCAATGATCGCTGGCGAGCTTGACGATATCGTTGATGGTCCCACTGCCGACGGCGATGCCGGCCGTGGCTTCCGATCGCTTCAATGCCGCTTCCAAGGACTCGATACGCCGATCCGTGCAGATGGGCTTGGTCCCGTCCGCCGGTTCCTCGATCATGTAGCGCTCCCACGAAATACCGGCCGTATCGAGGGCCGCTCCAAACTCGGCACCTGCGGCCTCCCAGGTATTGCTATCGGCGGCGACGAGCCACGTCCCTTCGGGAAGGTGTTCTCTCAGCGGTGCGATGCCCTTCGGGAGGGCGTCGCGTTCAATGATGATCGCTTCCGTGTCGAGGTGGTCTGAAAAACGCTCCAGCAGCTTGGCGATGATGGGATACATACAAATCCTTCGAGGTCAACGGCGGTGATCCATCGATGAGGGCGTCTCATCGGGGGGGAAGTAGCAGTCGGAAAAAGTTGTAGGAAAAATTTGCCCGTCTATCGAGGCGCCGTTATAACATATGAGCGTCAGCGCCGCAGTGCCGAATGAATTTGGAGACCGCGGTGGATGGAATGGATCACCGCGGCAATAGCGATATGTATATAGCAATCAGCGGTGAAAATGGCTTTCCGGTTTCCGGCCGGGTGAGACCTTCGATGTGTTTTCGGTGGAGGAAATGGACATTGAGTAATCAAAAAGACAAAAAAAATCAGATGTCATCGGTCGTTACGACCACCGAAGGAGCCCGTGAGGAGACCGAAACTTCTCTCGAGACGTTGACTCCTCGGGAAGAAAAGGTTGTTCGGATGATTCATGGCTTGGATGAAGATGACTCCCGTGCTCTCCAATTTGCACTGGGTGCAAGTCGAGATACACAGGTGAAATTGGCAATGATCGAGCAACAGTTGGTCGATTGTATGACCCCCGGGGCATCGCAAGAAGATGCCGACGACGATCGACCGTCGCCGGCCGAATTGCTTTCGGCCTGGCTCGACCAAGAGTGAACCTTCCCTTTGGGGGGAGTCTGCGTTGACTGGACCGCATTGGAGGCCTTTGTTAACGTCCCGCCGGAGTCGGTATTGCCGTAAATCAGGGTGATACCAAGCGGTGGTGTGCGCTGTGCAAGGAGCCAATAATGTTTGAAAAGATTTTGATCGCCAATCGCGGGGAGATCGCCGTTCGAGTCATGCGCAGTCTCAAAGAGATGGGCATTGAGACGGTGGCCGTGTATTCGGAAGCCGATCGCCAGGCATTGCACGTTCGGATGGCCGACGAGGCCGTCTGTGTGGGGCCGGCGGCGAGCGCTGAGAGCTATCTGAGGATCGATAAGATTCTAGAAGCTGCGCGCCAGACCGGCGCCGAGGCGATTCATCCGGGATACGGGTTTTTGAGCGAAAATCCCGACTTCGCCCGGGCTTGCCTAAAAGCAGATATTACCCTCATTGGTCCGTCGCCGGAGGCCATGGAGGCCATGGGTGAAAAGACCCGCGCTCGCGAGGTGATGGGAGGAGCCGGGGTGCCACTGGTTCCGGGGACGCCGGAGGCGGTCTCCGATCCGGCGGTCGCCAAAGAGGCGGCCCAGAAGATGGGATTTCCCGTATTGGTGAAGGCGGCTGCCGGCGGCGGTGGAAAGGGAATGCGCCGCGTCGACCATGCCGACCACTTCCTCGATGCCTTTGAGGGGGCAAAGCGGGAGGCCAAGAGTGCGTTTGGCAACGACGCGGTCTATATCGAGAAATTTTTGGTTCACCCCAAACACGTCGAAATCCAGGTCCTCGCCGACTCCGACGGCCATACGATTCACCTCTTTGAGCGCGATTGTTCGGTCCAGCGGCGCCATCAAAAGATCATCGAGGAAACCCCTTGTGCGATCCTATCGGAATCGGTGCGTCAACAGATGGGAGAGGTGGCCGTACAGGCCGCCCGCGCCGTGGACTACGAGGGGGCTGGCACGGTGGAGTTTTTGCTCGATGCCGACGAGAATTTTTATTTTCTGGAGATGAATACCCGCCTACAGGTCGAGCATCCGATCACGGAGATGATCACCGGTATCGATCTGGTCAAATGGCAGGTGCGAATCGCCGCCGGACAACCGCTGACGATCGAGCAAGACGATGTGCGGCGCTCCGGTGCAAGCGTGGAGTGTCGAATCTATGCCGAGGATCCGGAGCAGGGATTTCGCCCTTCACCGGGGCCGATCTTTCAGATCCGCCCGCCGGCAGGGCCGGGTGTGCGCGATGATGCCGGGGTCTATTCGGGCGCCGAAGTGCCCGTAGAATACGATCCGATGATCTCCAAATTGGTCACCTGGGGTGAAGACCGGGAGCAGGCGGTGGCGCGAATGAAACGAGCTCTCGACGAATATGTCATCACCGGGGTGACAACGAATCTCGAATTTCATCGTGAGATCTTGGAGCATCCCGAGTTCATAAGTGGGGATTACGACACCCAGTTGGTGTCCCGGTGGATGGAGACCCGCCAGCGGCCACCGCGCAGCCAGGGAGAGTGGGCGGAATTGTCGGCTGTGCTGGCCGTTCATCGCCGCGACGAGGCGTTGCGAGGAGGCTCCGCGCCGACGGGGGCGGGGGACAAAGCAAAATCGGGAAGCCGGTGGAAGCAACTGGGCAGGTTTCGCCAATTGCAACGCTATCACTGAAACGATGACACGCGAGAGTGCAACGATGGGTCGACGAAGTGAATATACGGTCTTCAACGGTGACGACGAGGAGCGCTGTTGGCAGGTGGAGACGCTTTCAGACGGGGTCTATCGGGTTTGGACGCCCGATGGACGCTCGTTGACGGTCGATGCCTACTCCCCGGGCGAAAAGATCTTAAATCTGCTCTGTGAGGGGCGCTCGGTGGATGTGGGGTACGCCGAATTGGAGGCCGGTTTGCAGGTCCATGTCGGCGGTGAAAGTCACCGGGTGCAGGTGCTCAATGAACGGGAGCGAAGAATGCTCGCCGCCGGAGCAGCAAGCGCCGCCGGAAAGGGCCCGGAGTTGACGAGCCCGATGGCCGGCAAGGTGGTCAAAATAGTGGCCGAACAAGGGGCCGCCGTCACGGCCGGTGATCCCCTGGTCGTGGTGGAGGCGATGAAGATGGAAAATGACCTCAAGGCCCACCGCGACGGTGTGGTCGCCACCATCGGGGTCGCCGAGGGACAGGCCGTCGAGATCGGCGACGTACTGGTAACCATCGAGGACGACCCGGCATGAGTGACGACAGTTTTTCCGAAGCCCTTCAACAGGCTCGCCGACAGTGGCAAGAGGACGTATTGGAACCGTTGTTGGAGCGCTACGGAGTGCGCAAGGACTCCTTTGCGCTCACCGATGGCGAAGAAGTGGAGCCGCTCTACGATCCGGGACATCAAAATGAGGGCGATTATCTGGAGGATATCGGGTTTCCCGGTCAATATCCGTTTACCCGGGGTGTCCAGCCCACGATGTACCGCGGAAAATTGTGGACCATGCGCCAATACGCCGGATTCGGCACGGCTCAACAGTCCAATGAGCGCTATCACTATCTACTCGAACAGGGCACCTCGGGCCTGTCAGTGGCCTTCGATTTGCCCACTCAGATGGGTTATGACTCAGACTCCGATCGGGTCCGCGGTGAGGTCGGCAAGGTAGGGGTGGCGATCGACTCCATTGAGGATATGAAGATCTTGTTGCGGGGATTGCCCCTCGACGAGATCTCGACGTCGATGACGATCAACTCCACGGCCTCCATCCTACTCGCATTTTATGTGGCGGTGGCCGACGAGCGGGGAATCGATCGCGATCAGCTTCGGGGAACGATTCAAAACGACGTACTCAAAGAATATATCGCACGGGGCACCTATATCTTTCCGCCCCGTCCGAGCATGCAGATTATCACGGATATTTTCGAGTTTTGTCAGGACGAAGTACCCCGGTGGAATACGGTCAGCATCTCGGGCTACCATATTCGCGAGGCCGGCAGCACGGCGGTGCAGGAGGTCGGGTTCACACTGGCCAATGGGATCGCCTATGTGGAACGGGCCATCGAGGCGGGCCTCGACGTCGATGATTTTGCAGGGCGACTGTCCTTTTTCTTCAATGTTCACAACAATTTCTTTGAGGAAATCGCCAAATTTCGAGCCGCCCGCAGGTTGTGGGCGCGGATCATGAAGGAGCGATTTGGTGCCGAAAGGGAGCGCTCGATGAGGCTTCGGTTTCACAGTCAGACCGCGGGATCGACGCTGACCGCGCAGCAGCCACGGGTCAATGTGGTGCGTGTTGCGATGCAGGCATTGGCATCCGTATTGGGTGGGACCCAGTCGCTGCACACCAACTCCTGGGATGAGGCGTTGAGCCTGCCCACGGAGGAGTCGGCGCGAATGGCTCTGCGCACCCAGCAGGTCATCGCTCACGAGACGGGGGTTGCCGATGTGGTCGATCCCCTGGCGGGAAGTTTTGCGGTGGAGACCCTCACCGATCATATCGAGGAAGGGGCCCGGGAGTATATCTCGCGCATCGATGATATGGGTGGAGCTGTGGCGGGGATCGAGGCGGGGTTTCAGCAATCGGAAATCCAGGAAGCGGCCTATCAGACACAGCTTGCTCAGGAAGCGGGCGAACAGGTCATTGTGGGGGTCAACCGCTTCCACAGCGACGAAGAACCTCCGGTGGATTTGCACCGCGCAGATGACGATGTGGAAAAGGGTCAGGTCGAGCGATTGCGTCAGCTCAAGTCTTCTCGAAACCAGGAGCCTGTTGCCGATGCCCGGCGACGCCTTTTGAAGGCGGCCCGCAACGGAGAAAACCTGATGCCCTGGATCGTCGATGCCGTCAAAAAGAAAGTTACACTCGGCGAGATCTCCGATACTCTCCGCGAGGAGTTTGGGGAATATGTAGAGAATGTAGTGTTTTGATTCCCATGCAGTGATTGGTAGACTCTCGACGACGATCGATTCTTCACCCCGGCGGCATCCTGCCGCCTCATCCTTTCCCACACATCTCGTGCAGTATGAGTGATTCCATCAACGGCGTTCGTATTCTACGTCCACATTTTGAGAAGGCTCTGATCTTGGAAGAGCCCGATCCGAGCCTCGACCGGTATCTCGCCAGTCTGGGCATCCGTGCCGAACGGCTCGGACCGGAGTTGACCCAGCAACGCGGCAAGGTCCTGGAGATCTTGCGCGAAGGTCAGCACGATCTCATCTACAAGCGCAGTCGCTTCGAGGTCGATGAGGAGGTCCTGCAGGCCTCGCCGAATCTGGCGGCCATCATGTTGTGTTGCATCGGCGACGACTCGGTGGACAAAAAAGCCTGTGCACGCAACGGCGTGCTGGTCATGAACGATCCCATCAGCAATGGACGCTCGGTGGTGGAGCTGGTGATGGGGGAGATGATCTGCTTGGCACGCCGAATCTTTGAGGCCGATCGTCACGGATGTCGCCATTTGTGGACCAAGGACAGCCACCGGCGCTTTGAGTTAATGGACAAAAACCTGACGGTCATCGGTCTGGGAAATATTGGAAAACAAGTCGCTCAGATCGCCGACGCCTTCGGGATGAATATTTATTTCTACGATGTGCGAGAGCTGTCGCGAGAGGTGGGCGAAGCCCTGGGATGGACCGCCTGTGACAGTCTGTCGGAGGCATTTCGAGTGGCCGATGTGGTCACGGTTCATGTCTCGGCAGAAGATCCCAGGGGCAATTCGAATCGAGAAATGTTCAAATACGAGCATTTTGCCAAAATGGCCGCCGATCGGCCCGACGAGAGCCCCCGGATTTTTATCAACGCCGCCCGAGGGTTTTTATACGACCCCGAGGCACTCAAGCACGCCATCAGCGAGGGACATATCGCCCGTGCAGCCGTCGACGTATATCCCGAGGAGCCGGGAAGCGTCGACGATCCCTGGACCAACCCCTACGCCGAAGATACGGGAGTGATCACCACGCCCCATATCGGTGCCGCCACCGAAGAGGCTCAGCCGCGCATTGCCCACTACGTGGCGACGACCACACAGATGTTTAATCGCTACGGCACAGTGCGCGATTGTGTGTTCAGTCCCGGACAGACGATCGGTGTCGACGCCGACAAAGCAGCCACCATTCTCACCGTCGTCCACAGCGATCAACGGGGCACCAAAAAGGCGGTGGACGACGCCATCTTCGAGGCGGGATTGAACAACCTGGAGTCATCGCACCGCGACTTTCCGGAATACGGCTTTGCCTACGACGTCAACGCCATCGACCGCCCCATGAATCGCGCGGAATTGAAACGCCTGGTGGGCACGGCCACCGAACTCACCGGCGACTCCCATGCCATCCGGGTGGTACGGCAGATACCGGTGCCCAAAGACGGAGATTGATCGACGATCCGGGGGCGCCCTCATCAGAATCCGTCAGAGAGCAGTCCCCCGACACTCATCATGGCGGTGACGATGACCATGATCACCACCAGCAGGCGCGTGATGTACACCGCTGCTTTCATGGTGCGCTCAAAGCTTTCGTTGGCTTCTTCTTCGTAGCGTCGGGACAGATCCTGGAGGCGCTCTTCGAGGCGGCCTGCCTCCTCGCCGACATCGATATAGTCGATCGCCTCATCGGGCAGGGCCTTGGACTCGCGCAGCGAGGCGGCGAGCATCTTTCCACTCTCGATGGCCTCCTGGGCCACTGGAATCCGCCGCTCGATATTGGGGTTGTTGGAGGCCTCCGCTGCCAGCGACAATGCCCGGTGCACTGTGAGTCCACTGGTGATCGACTTCTGGGTGTAGTGACAAAATGTGGCCAGTGATTGCAGTCGTCCCGCCGAGTTGACCATCGGCAGTGGGAAGGTCAACCACAATCGGTGGGCCAAGCTGCGAAGCTTCATATCCACCGGAAGATTGAGGTAGGCAAAGCCGATAAAGAAGGCGAGGGTCCCGAAAATGCCGATTTCAATGCCCGATTGGATAAAGATGGGCTTTAAATTTGCGATCACGTCCGTAGATTGTGCGATAGCTGTGAGGTCGCCACCGAGAATATTGCGCGCCAAAATCATGCCCAGGGCGATCAGAAGGCAGGGCTCGACGAAGGAGGAGACAAGGGCTTTTCGCCGTTTTTGGCGTTTGTTGTAATAGGTGCCCAACTCCTTGAAGGTCGAGGGAAGCCGGCCCTGTTGTT
>SKPJ01000175.1 GCA_007119595.1 Myxococcales bacterium | reverse complement strand
GATGAAGATGTATCAACTCTGCCGGATCGCGGGACTGGAAGGGAAGACGACCGGTCACCATTTCGTAAAATGTGAGCCCCAATGAATACAGATCGGCCCGGTAGTCGATGAGCCGGTTGGTGCGTCCCGTCTGCTCCGGCGACATATACGCCAGTGTTCCCGAGGAATGTCTGGGCGCCACACCAGCGGTGTGTTCCCAGTCCAGGCGCATGGCCAGACCGAAATCGATCAACTGCAACTGGCCGGACTCGCCATTGTAGATGATATTCGAGGGATTGATGTCGCGATGCATCACCCCCTGATCGTGGAGGCGAGCGACGGCATCGCTGAGCTCGATCGCCAACTCGAGAAATTCGTCGATGTCAAATCGTTGCCCTTCCAGAATCCGTTCCAGCGACTGGCCGCCGATATCTTGCTGCACCAATAACCGGGTGGAGAAATGGTCTTCCGGCGTCAATATGCGGGGAAAATTCGCTCCCTGTAGCGTCTTTGCGATCTCGAATTCACGGCGCATCAACAACAACTCGCGCGGCGTTGGGTTGGGCTCCGTCAAGGTCTTTAGAATCACCGTTTGATCGGGATTTTCCTTGTCTCGAGCTCGAGCAACGGTGGTGCGCTCGCTTTCGTAGAGGACTTCGATTTGCTCGTAGTCCGATTCAGGGCTCCACATCTCAGTACTCCCTCTTCACTCGACGGTGGCGGACTCGTGGTGCCGAAGGAGCGGGTCGGTGCGCCAGACCCCGCTCGCTATGGAGAATGTAGACGCGATCGCCGGAGGGTTCGACGATTCGCTGCCTTTCGGCGCCCGCACGAAATGCTTGCTCATGGAACTGAAACGCGGCACCGGCGAGATGAACGTGCCCGATTTCTGGTGGACTCGAGTGCAGGCGTAGGTTCACTACTTCAAGCCAGGGGCGACCGAATGATGGTGCGTTGATTCGCCGAGACGTGCGTTTCCGTTACGTGATGAGGCGTGTAGATGTTGCACACCACCCATTCCTACTTGGGGCTGGAGCAAATCCTATTGCTTTCCCGCCTCCAGTTCCTTGCGTGCCCTCTCGTAGGCCTCGGGATTGAAGTCGCGCAAGGCATCCAGCAAGATCTCGTCCATCATTTCGAGATCGTGATTGAGCAGGACCTCCCGGCGCCGATCTGGCGTCAGGGCCATCCAGGCCCGGCGGACTTGGCGCTCGTAATCTTCGAACGCCTCTTCGTACTCGTCGGGCTCGTAGTTTTGAAGAGTCTCGTTGAGAACGGCGGAGTACTCCTCGCGATTGAATTCTTTAAACGGTCCCTCCTCGGCTTGGTCTTCGGCGACCTCTTGTTCTTCGTCGTCGCCATACAGAAAATCGTCATCGCCAAACTCTTCCATATCTTCATCGCTACCGATAAAGGGTTGATCAAAACCCTCCTCCACAAACTCATCGGCGCCCCCTGAATCATCGCCGGTAGCCAAAAACAACATGGCCCCCCCGAAGACGACGACCCCGGCAACCACGGCGGCCACCGCGACGATTTTGGCTCGTCCCTCCTCACCGAAAAGGGCATTTCCATCTTCTTTTTCTGGCAATGATATCCGAGTCATAATCAGCACTCCTTCAAAAATTGAGGTCGACTGCGGGCCCCTTCGACTGCAGACCCCTTGTAGCGGCGATGCGAACAGAACCGACCGCGACGATAATTGCCGAAATCGCCACGGCTTGCAAACCAACCCCCTACCGGATTCGCCCGACACACCACACTTTATCGACGATCCGTTTTGTGGCTTGCACAGTGAGTTTAGTTTTCAGTCTGGTGCAGGGCTCCGGGAGCGCAAAACCAAGGGTCGACCACCGACGCTTGATCGCTTTCCGGAGATGAGCCTGCAGCGTTAGCAGCGCGAGACGACGGTGCTCTGGTCCACTTTGACGGGATCACCTCCGGACCACGCTGGCCCGAATTCGCGTGCATACGCGCCATCACGGGCACACTGGCCAGCCAGGCAATTGATACTGGCGGACGGTTCAACGAGTAGTTTGACGTAAGGAGTAGAGACATGAAAACGACACGAACTCGCAAATTATTGCGAATTACGACCTTTCTAGCCGTTTCGGTGGGGTTGGCTGCAGGAACTCATGCCGTCGCCGCGACCCCGGCCGATCAGGCTCAACCGCCTATCCAAACCGCACAACAAGAAGAACAACCTCAGCAAGACGATGAAGTCGAAGTCGACGTCGACATCGACGAAGAAGCCGATGTCGAGGAGGAAGCCGAACTCGACGTCCCCACCGATGAGGAAGTCGACTATCCCAGCGATATCGAGGACTTCGCGGAATTCATCGAGGAACACCGCGAAGAGGGCATCGAAAACGTCCCGGAGTACACCTACGACGGATTCCAGGAGATGGCGGACGCCATGGAGGAAGTCATCCCCGGTGAATCGCGCCTCTTCCGCGATCGCACACCGGAGCACACTCAGGTCTTCGAAGATCAACACGACGCCTGGGAGGACCGCCTCGACGAACTCTCCGACGAGGATCGCCCGGACTTCGCCGCCGTAACCCACAACCTCGCCACCGACGGCGCCCAGTGGTTCGTCAATGTGCAGCAGTCGGAGTATCCGGCGCTGGTCGACCATGTCGAAATGCTCACCCAGGCCGCCGAGGAGATCGATCCCGACGTCGATATCAATATGCAGGGCGATGCCATCCAATCCTATTTCGAGACCGCCCTGACCAATGTCAAGGCATTCTACGTCGCTCAGGAAGAAGATCCCCTCACCATGTCACCGTCCTACGAGGTGACCCCGGTCTCCCATCCCACCTATCTCGCCGAGCAAGAGGGATATGAAGATCCGGAACACCGCGAAGATCCGGGCCTTGAAGAACCGGGTGTCGAAGAACCGGGTGTCGAGGATCCGGAAGCGGAACTCGACCTGACCCCTGAAATCCAGACCTACCGCGACACGGTGGAACAAACCGACGCCGAAATGCTCACCGGTGAAGAGGGTCGAAACACGGTGGTCAGCGCCATGCGCAACCTGGAAACCGCCCTCGGTACCTTCATCGAGGAAACTCCCGATGTCGAGATCGAAGGTGCGGAGTACGGAGGCGATGAGCCGATGATGGAAGAAGACGAGATGGCCGAAGGGGATCTCGAAGAACTCCGGGAAGACCACGAAACCCTGCGCGAGAATATCGATGAACTTCAGGGCGCCGTCGATGATGAGGAGCAATTCAGCGAGCACCTCGAAGAAACCATGGAAAATGCCGCCAATTTGCTTACCGACATTCAGGAAGAGCAATTTCCCCAATTTGAAGCCGAGGCCGAGCAACTTCGCAATATCGCCGACGACTACGACGATGGCACCACCATCGATGAACAGAGCGATCTCATCATGGACTTTTTGACCACCAGCGCCAACGCATTGGAGGCGATGGACCGACAGCGCATGGAAGTTCCCGTAACCCTCTTATTCTAATTGATTCGAGTCAGCGATGCTGATCATCAGTGACTAACCTGCACCAATGGGCCGGTTCTCTACCACGGGAGCCGGCCCTGTTCTATTCTTGCCCTCTACCCAGATGCCCTCTACCTATTCAGGCGCCAGCTCAGTCGGGTGTAGCGCCGGCTGGCGTCGGCGTTTTTCACGGCGATCTCGACGGCCTTCTTCGTCCCCACCAGAACCACCAATTCCCTTCCACGGGTGACCGCGGTGTACAATAAATTGCGCTGCAACATCACATAGTGATGAGTGGTCACGGGGATGATGACCACCGGATATTCACTGCCCTGGCTTTTGTGGACCGTAATGGCATAGGCCAGGCTGAGTTGATCCACCGAGCCCCGTTCGTATTCCACGCGGTGGCCGTCGAAGGAGACTACGAGGTATTGGCCGTCGCCATCGACCTCGGCGATGCGCCCAATATCTCCGTTGAATACGTCTTCTTCGTAGTTATTGCGGGTCTGCATGACCCGATCGCCCTGTCGAAACAATCTCTCCCCGCGGCGCAACTCCGGCTGGTCGGCGCAGAAATATTGTTGAAGAACACGGTTCAGATTCCGACACCCCACCTCTGCACGGTACATGGGCGATAATATCTGGATATCCCGCAGCGGATCGTAGCCGAAGGCATCGGGGATGCGCCGGGTGGCGAGATCGACAATATGCTCTCTTGCCCGCTGTGGCGTCGAGGCATGAATGGTGTAGAAATCGACGAGTTCGTCGTCGCGGCGCTCCGGATCGACGGGAGGCTTGCCCATATTGATCCTGTGGGCGTTGACCACGATCGACGACTCGCCGGCCTGTCGAAAGATCTCGGTGAGGCGAACCACATCGGTGGCACGGGCGTCGATGAGGTCGCGCAGTACCTGACCGGGACCGACGCTCGGGAGCTGATCGATATCTCCAACCATTACCAATGTGGCGTGGGCCGGAAGGGCTCGGACCAGGGAATATAATAGATAAATATCGATCATCGACGCCTCGTCGATCACCAATAGATCGACGTCCAGCGGTCGATCCTCATCGTACTGAAAGCCCCCTTTTTCAAAGCTAAATTCCAGGAGCCGATGAATCGTGCTTGCCGACCGTGCAGTGGCCTCGCCGAGCCGTTTGGCCGCCCGCCCTGTCGGCGCAGCCAGAGAGATCTTTTGGTTCAATGCCTCGCCGAGCTCGCAGATCGCCTCCACGATCGTGGTCTTGCCAGTACCGGGACCGCCGGTAATGACCACCAGGGGACGTTGAAAAACGGAGAGCACCGCCTTTCGCTGCGCCGACGCCAACTCGATCCCCGATCGGGACTCGATGGTGGCCAGGCGACCGGCGAGCTCTTCTAACTCTCCGTCGAATAATCGAGCCTGGCCGCCGAGCCGCCTTAGATGGCGGGCAGCGCCGCATTCTGCGCGATGTGCAGGCACGGAATACACCGCAGGAGGCCGATCACCATCGCGGGCTTCGATGATGATACGATCGGCGGCGGCCAGATCCTCTAGTGGATCGTCGAGGGCTCCAATTTCGATTCCCAGAAGCTCTTGGGCTCGCTGCTCGACGAGGGGACGGGGCAAAAAGACGTGACCCTCGTCGTGGGCCTGTTGAATCACGTGGAGCACGCCGGCGCGCAGCCGGGCTGGCGAATCGGGCTCGATACCGAAATGGCGGGCGATCCCATCGGCGGTCTTGAATCCGATTCCCCGTATCTCCTCGACGAGCCGATAGGGATTTCGCCGGATTGAATCCAGGGCCTGAGCACCGAATCGCTGGTGGATCTTGACCGCCAGGGCAGCCGAAATACCGTGCGATCGAAGGGCAACCATCAGCCGATGTGCCGACTGCTCGCGTTGCCAGGCGCCGATGATCTGCCCGGCCCGCTTGTCGCCAATACCATCGACCTCCACGATTCGCTCCGGTGTATCGTCGAGCACTTCCAGGGTCTTCTCCCCGAATTGATCGACGATGCGGCTCGCCAGAGTGGGACCAATTCCCTCCATCATATCGCTGGCCAGATACTTCTCGATGCCACCCCGAGTCTTGGGGAGGGCACTCTGAATCGATTCGATCTGAAATTGCCGCCCATATCGGGGATCGTTTCGCCACGTTCCGGTCACCTCCACCGGCGATCCCACTGTGGCGGAGAGGATATTTCCCACAATCGTCACCGGCGTTTGGCGATCGGGGAGTTCCAGATCGCACACAGAGAATTGTCCATCGTCACTGGCAAACCTCACCCGCGACAACACTCCGCGCAAACGCCCGGTCTGCGGTGTTGATCTCTCGTTCATAGAGCCCGGTTGGTCGGTTGACGAGTCAAATGAATCCGGTACATTTTAGGACTTATTGGAAGAAGACAAAGCACTGCTGCGTTTGCTTATTGTACCGGCGATACCCATCGCTTTCGTGTTGATTACTTTTGCAGGCTCCACCGAGGAGTCAATGGCCTCTTCGGTGGTGTACATCAATTGTCGAGATAAATTATGAGTTCTGCCTGGGCCCTTATCGAGGACCGTGGAGAAATTCTTTTCGTCCGCCGCGCCTTCGGCGTCGGTCGTGGCGGTCAATGGTGCCCACCGGGCGGAACGATGTGGAAGCGCGAATGGCCGGAAGTGGCCTGCGTTCGCGAGGCCTACGAGGAAACGGGCCTGCGCGTCAGCGTGGAGCGCCCCTTGGCCGTCTTCGAGACGGCTCATTTCTTTTTATGCACCCTCAACAACGGCCGCGACGCCCTTCGACTGCGCGAAGATGAGTGCATCGACTTCGCCTGGGTGCGTCCCGAGGAATTATTGACCATCGGCACCATCATGGACCTGCGGCGGATCTTGCCCATTTTGGAGTTGGCCGATTTCGAGCCTCCTCCAATCCCGGACAGCTTCGCCACCGCCGTGCCCAAGAAGGTGTTTTAGATAGCGTCCAACTCCTGTTCCAGCATTCCTACCAGATCGGCCATTCGCTCCGTGACCGCCCGGACCGTCGACGGCTCCTCCAGATCGACGCCGGCCCGCCGCAACTGTTCCATCGGATGGTCGTTTCCACCACTTTTCAAAAGCGTCAGATAGCGATCCACCGTCTCTTTGCGCCGTTCCTCATCATCGCTCAAAAGGCCACCCACGATCTTGGCCGACGAGGCATAACAAGTGGCGTATTGATAGACGTAATACGGAGAGTTGAAGAAATGAGGAATCCGAGCCCAGGTGGCGCGGTATAACTCGTCGAGGGTCATGCAATCGCCGTAGTAGTCGCTGAGCAATCCAAAGTAGATCTCGTCGAATTGATCCGCCGTCATCGGCATTCCCTGCTCCACCCGGCGGTGGGCCCGAAGCTCGAAATCGGCGAAAAGCGACTGGGTGTAGAAGGTACCGGCGATATTGTCGATCTCCTGCTGCAACAACACGGCCCGCCGGCGCGGGTCATCGGTGGTATCGAGCATATGATCGAGCAGTAGCGCTTCGTTGGTGGTGGAGGCCACCTCGGCGACGAAAATGGTGTAATTCGACGTCGCAAAGGGCTGATGCTCACAGGACAATAAGGTGTGCAACGTATGACCCAACTCGTGGGCCAGCGTAAATACGTCGGATAGGGTGTCGGTATAATTGAGCAGCATATAGGGATGCACGCCGTAGACCCCGGCGGAGTAAGCCCCGGAGCGCTTTCCGTCATTTTCGTATACGTCGATCCACCCCCCTTCGAGGGCTTCGGTCATCATTTGCTGATACTCTGGGCCCAGCGCCTGGACGGACTCGATGATCGTGTTGCGCACATCGTCATAGGGATAGCGATCGTCGATATCGACGATGGGAATCGCCCCGTCGTAGTAGTGATAGTCGTCGAGCTCCAATACCTGCTTGCGAAGCTCGTGGTAGCGCTGCAGAGCATCCGTTCCCTCGGCGGCCGTCTCGATCAGGGTTTCCAACACTGAAACGGGGACGTTGTTGCCATCCAACGCGGCCTCGGCGGTGCTCTCGTAATTGCGGGCCTGCGCCTGTGCCCAGTCCCGCTGGCAGATCGCGGCGTATAGAGATGCAAAGGTATTTCGCTTGCCCTCAAAGATGGAGTACAGCGCCTCGAAGGCCTTTTTTCGATCCCCTTGCTCACGGCGGGTCTGCAAAATATTGGAGTACTCCCCGAAGCTTACCTCCACGCTCTCTCCATCGGATAACTCGACGGTCTCGAATTCGATATCCGCCGTGGTCAAAGCCCGATAGATCTCGGTCGGCGCCGAGCGAAACCGACTCCCGTAGGACAAGAGTTGCTCGCCCTCCTCGTCGAGGACGTGCTCCTGATTTCGGTACATCTCGGAGATCGGAAATCGATAGGGCTCCAGCGCCGCGGTCTCGTCGATCCATTCCTCCATCGTGGACTGATCGATGGTCAAGATCTCAGGCGTAAACCAGGCCGTCTTCGTCTGATGTTCGGCGAAGAGCTGCTGAACCTGCTGTAGCTTTGCCTGTACCTCGTTGTCGCGCTGATCGACGTCGAAGGTCAGTTGGGGATAGCGGTATAGCTTATAAGCTATCATCCCGATTTCGTCGTTCAATTCGAAGGCCTTCGCGAGCTGTTCGGGACCGTCGCCGAGGGTGGACTTCAACGCGACGAAGGCGTCCATTTTTTCTCGCACCGCCTCCAGATCGGCCTCCCAGGACGACCAGTCGCTGTAGATATCCTGGAGATCCCATTTGTAGCGCCCGTCGATTTCGGCGCGCTCACGGGTATCTGGACGAAGGCCACCGGGGTCGTCATCGAAAAAGAGTTGGTGCATGATTCTCTCCTCGGGTGATGTAGGCATTTGTAGCGTCGAAGACTAAACGAAAGCCGGGATAACTAAAACAGGTATCTCGCAGAGTATGGCGGCATCTCTCAACGCTATGTCTCAAAACCCGCCGCCGGCTCCCAGCGAGAGCAGATGAACCAGCCGCTCGTCGTCGAATAAGCGCTGTGCGACCTGATAGCGAAACCGAAGTGGGACCCTCCAAAAGACGGCCTCCATATCGAGACTCGCCCCCACGGCGCCGTGGAGATTCCCTTCCATCAAGGTCGCCCCGGCGCCGAAGACTTCGAAATTGATCCCCCGCAAAAATACGGCGGGAAATACCGTCAGCGACGAGGCGGCGCCGCGATCGATGACGAAGGGATAGCGGTAATTGAGATCTGCGATGGCGACGCGATTGCCCACCAGCCCTAGATCTTCATATCCGCGCAGGGACTCGGCAAATAAAAACGAGCGCGGCAATAACTCCTCGCTCAGCGGCTCATCCTCGGCATCGCCGGTGACGAAGATGGGCGACGAAGTACCAAAACCACCAACTCGCAACAACTCCTCTTCCTCCGGAACACCGGGCAGAGCCCGAATCCGAGTCGACCATCGCAACCGATGTCGATTCGAAAGAGGCAGCGGCGTGTGCGCCTCCAGTTGAGAACGCAGATGGGCCATCGAAAAATCCGAGCCCAATTGCGCGGGATAGCCTCCAGCCTGTCCGGAGAGGGCAAACATCCATTGGGCGCCGCCGTAGGAGGTTGCGCGCTGCGCTCGATACTCGGCGCCGGCCTCGCCGCCCAACAGCCGCCTTACGGTTTGCGATTCATCGACGGTGGCCTCGCGGAGAAAATCGGCGGCCGTCGCCTCCAACCACAGCGGAATGTCGTACCAGGGCCGCCACAACTCCAGTCGTGCAAAGCGATCGCGCTGGGCCTGCTGCGTCGTCTCCAACACATCTGCGTCGAGCAAGACGGCAGACGTCATCCACCGGTTGGAGAGCTGAAGGGTCACCTGCCAGGGAGCCCACCGCATATTGACGTAGGCCAGCGAGCCGCTAAAGCGCTCCTCGCCAAAATCCCACATTCCATCGATGGCCCAATTGTGAAAACCGAGTTCATCGCGGCCCGCAAGGCCCAGAGCGGCCCGAATCTCGAGCACCTCATCGTCGATGCCGGTGATGGCGATCGATGGCACCCGAAGGCGGGGTACGAAGAGTCGATCGAATTGGGAGTACGAACGATCATCGAAGACCTGCGCCGGCGCATCAAACTCCCGGTAACCGGTGATATCTGCGCCTCCCAAGGCCGATTCAAAATGCACCCGATCCGTGGGCCGATCCCGGCGTTTTTCTACTTCGTCGAGAGACCAGCCCCAATCCTCGCGGTTTAAAAATTGGATGGAATCGCCATTCACAATCCTGGGGTTAAACGCCATATACGGGACATCACTGTGGCGAATCATCTGGGCGTCGCCGATGCGGCCTTCCACGATCTGTATATCGTCGTCTCCGGAGGCCACGAAGAGCAGCCGCTCGTCGTCGATCCAGAAGGGATCGAAGGCCGGCCTGTGGGAGCGCCCGGTCGTCCACTTTCCGACAAAACGTCCGCCGTCGATATCGAAGACCGCCACCGACCACTGCTCATCCTCCATCAACGTGACGGCCACTTTTGTCTCATCCGGCGAAACACGAACCCATCCGACGTAGGCCCCGGGGGGAAGTGAGAAGAGCTCCTCGTCGGCTCCATTCACCAGATCGAGTCGCCGAAAGCGCACTCGATCTCCATCGGCATAGGCCACCACATATCCCTTTTCGCCGTCGATGAGGTCTCCGCCGATGGCCCGCAGATTATCGCGCACAAGCTGCAGTGAGCCGTCGTTGACATCGAGCCTCATCAGGCTCGTGCGGGCTTCTTTTCGCCCCTGGTGATTGACCAGAAAGTACAGCGACTCTCCATCTGGAGAAAACCGCAGAGACTCCAGACCACGAGCGGCCAGCACCTTGCGTCCGGGCAATACGTCGGGGATCCGCCGGTGGACGAGCCGCTCTCCTGCCTCATCAAAAACCTCGAGTGCCGCCACGGAGTCCACGTCGCTCGAAAACAGGGCCCCCCGCCCGTTGGGCCCGCTCTCCAGCATCGCCGTTCGTCCCACCCACCGAAGGCGACGCTGGTCGGCGGGGCGTTGGCGCACCTCGTAGCGCTCGCCGACGGCATCCTCGAATTCGTCGATCAATTCGCTCAGCGTCTTTCCGTAGACCGCCCGAAATCGCAGACTGACGCCGAAGGGAAATAAAATCGATTCCCCCTGTCGGTCGATCACTTGCCACAAGCTGTCCTCTCCGTAGGTCTCGGCGAGATAGGCCACAAAGTGGGAGCCGATCAGATAATGGGCCCCGAAGGGCACACTGCGATCCCACTCACTGAGACGTCCCCCGTCGATGCGACCGTCGGCGATGCCGGCGGCGAATACACTCTCCCATATCGGCGACCCATAGCGGCCCACTCCCTCGACGAGCTGACTCTCATAATAGGTCGCCAGCCCCTCAAAAAACCACAGATCGAAACCGGCTTGTGGGTTGATGGATGGCCCAAATAGGTTGTTGATCCCGTCGAAGAGGCCGTAGATCTGGATCATGTGCACATAGTGCACCATCTCGTGACAGCCGACGGCGGAGACGCTCGGCGTATAGCCGAATTGTCCGAAAAAATTGGCCGTAAAAAAGGTGGGAACCACGATATGCGGATCATTTCCCGGTCCAAAGGCCACATAGGCATTATTGAACTCCGCCTCCGGCAAAAAAATCGGCACCAACCCCCAATCCGAGGTCCGCACCGTGTGTTCCTCCAACTCGGCAAGACATCCCTCTAGGCGCGTGGCGACGCGGTGGGCCTCTTCGGCTCGGTGTTCCGGATAATAGATCTTCAGATGCTCGGTCTGCATCCGGCGCATATCGTATTCGCGAAACGACTGTTGAACCTCCGTCGGAAATCGGGGCCCAGTCATCACACATCCGGCGACCGTTATCGCTATCGTCACTACCAGCACAATTCTCGGCGCCCATGACCTCCGTCTTTTTTCCGCTCTCCTCCCTCTGTTTAGGTCCCCACTTCTGCGTGTAATTAGTGATCCTTCGATGAGGCGTCACACTCAATTGTAACGCCATAGCTGACAGTAGTCGCCAAGGTTGCTACGATACCGCATGTAGCATTGTGTAGAGCCCCTGGGAGGGACTTGCGAGAAACGATGGAGTAGTATTTATGAGCCGTACAATATCTGTATTAGTCTATGGCGATTGCCCCGAACTTCAAGGATGTGAACTGGACCTCGACATCTCGACGTTGGAGCTCGGTCATTCCAAGAATTCACTCAAACAAAAGATGCACGGTTTCGACCTCGCCGTTTTGGTGGCCGACGGAAGCGGCGATGCCGCTCTACGCTACGTCAACTACCTGCAGCAGGTCATGCCCTCGTGTACCATCATCGTGGTCGCCGAGCCGGAAGCGGTGGGATTGGTCGAGCAGGCGATCGAGGCCGGTGCCACGGACTATCTATTGCGCGCAGGAGCCCCGGAGAGCCTGACTCCTCTGCTGACCCACACCATTGAGCGGGCGATGCGCCACACCTATTTGAAGGAG
>SKPJ01000547.1 GCA_007119595.1 Myxococcales bacterium | reverse complement strand
ATCATCGTCGTAAGGATGGACGGTGAGGTCGACGTCGGTGGAGACATAAGCACCACTGAATTTCATGGCGCTGCGAACCGGGTAGTTGGCGGCGTCCAGGGCGTCGACAAAACTGCGTCCATGTTCACCACTGCCGCCAAACCACTCGTGACCAAGAATATCGAGTTCGTCGGCTTTGCTCATCCCCTGCGCTCCGGTATCGGGCCCGCTGAGCTCGATTTGTGAAGCGAGAATGGCTCCCCGCATCTCCCTGAATTGTGGTGTGTCATTGCCGTCGGTACCGAAACTATAAGCGGCAGGAGTCATGACGGCGGCGGCCTGCAGTCGTCCCATCTCCTCGACGAAGTCTTCATCAATATTCGGGCTATAGGTGATCCCATCGTAGCGCTCGATTTCCGGGTACCACACCCACACCGAGCGGGCTGCTTCATAAGCTGCGAGATTGGAGAGCATGCCCGCCGCGCTGTTGATCGCCATTTGAGCCATTCCGAGGATGAGCATCAGCAATACGGGCATGACGATGATGGTTTCGGTGATCACCGTCGCCCGGCTGGTCGTGATGACCCGGGGCGTCTTGGAACGCTTCGACCACTGTGCCCAACAACCATAGGCCACAGCCCACAACACAGCGGAGATGATCAGATGGCCGACCATGGTTGGCACGGTGGCGTGGAAGAACTCCGGAACCCCCAGATAGGCGACAAAACTACCGATGCGCCCCGTCAAAAAGGGCCACAAGGTAAGGGCGAAGATGAGCGATATGGCAACAATATGGAGAGCGAACGCCCCGATGACCGCACCGATACCGGCGGTCTTTACGCCCAGTGATTTCGACTTCCCGGTGGGATTTGCCATAATTCCAAATCTAGAGCCAATACATTAGATAATTTTCGCGCTCGTACCCAATCCGGGGGACGGTCAGGTCGAGAATCGGTGAAACCCAATACGACTCCTCAGGTGTTGGATAGACTACAGCGGTTGGATTCGTCAGTCAATTTGACCTTGCTACCACGAGTCCAAAATACGAACGGCAACCCTTCAGGTCTTGTGGGCGACAAAAAACTCGGGACCATCGATGGGATAAGATCCATCGATGGTCCCGAGCACTTGCTCTTGTTGCGAATCGACGACGTTCATCCAGAATTCACCTGGTGACAGGCATAACTTCGGTATCGGTGAGTCTCGACACCTCCGGAAGACCTGGTGAAAATCTCTTCGAGCAGACGGCCTTCATCATCTCGGATATAGCGTGTTTTCCGGTGGATCTCTCCATCATCGTTGAGATCGATGCCCTCCAGGGTCAGGTGTCCACGTTCGTCGTACTCCCAGAAGGTACGCGAACTGACCGTATCACGGTCGAAACGAATCTGTTCTAGTTTTCCGAACTCCCCCCATTGAGTAAATACTTCCGAGGAGATGACGTAAACCGGTCGATGTTCATCTTCGGCCGGCACCTGGCCAAAAAATACTTCCCGGCCATGATCGTCGAATTCTCGCTGATAGGTGACCGCTAGGATTGGGGTTTTACTCCGTTCCACGAATAATTCCTCCGGAGACGGATGAGGATCGACGTAGTAATAGGGAGAGTCATTGCCCACATCATCGTCATCGGGCACGGCAATGAAAATCCGGAGCTCGACGGCCTCTTCCGATTCGTCGTAACTCCAATGCTGGCGGGCGACGGGATCTCCATTTCGGATTCGCTCGCGAAATGTCAGCCGTCCCTCTTCATCGCGCTCAAATCGGAGTTCGGCAGCCGCCCTTTCGCCCTCCCCTTCTCCTCGCACGGTGATTCGATCGCGCTCGACTCCGATTTCATTCATCTCGCGGTTGCGCTCGACGATAATCGGGGAATCTCGTTGCCAGGGAGTAAAGGTGAGCTCTTCGTGAATCATCCGTCCCTGTCGATCGTATTTCATCACGGAGCGGGCATCGGAGCTGTTGTAGATCTGATCGGGCCAGGCCGAAGCAACGCCGAGGTGACCGTACCAGGCGTGATTTCCGTGGGCATACGCATAGCCACTGTATCCATAAGCAAAACCAATACTCTGTGGGTCATCGGAGTCATCCGCCCAACCGAGATGATACGCCGATTCGTCGTCGGGGTAGCCGTGACCGATGGACGTGGGCAATCGATAGCAGTCGGCGCCATCGCCAGTATTGAGATGTGCGTTGGCGTCAAACCAGGCATTTTCGTATTCACCGAATCCCCAATGAATGCGCTCCGAAGCCTTTGCTGTGTAGTTGTCGTGATCGTCGACACTGGTCGCCGTAATTGGGTGTTCGATATCGGCGTCGATTCCATCGGAGGCGACCTCGATACTACGCGAGGTCAACAATCCATCATCGTAGCCCCAACTCTGGCGCTCAACCGCAATGCCATCGACGAAGCGCTCCACAGATGAGGGGTTATCGCCCTCATAGCTCCATATGGATCGACTGATCACTTCGTCATCCGTCGATTTCGTCACCTCCACAAGACGTCCGTCGGAGTCATAGTCCCAGCCCACACGTGCGATACGGTCTATCTCTTGTGCCCCAGTCGACACGATGCGCTCCAATAGGCGTTCATCGTCCCAGTTTTGCTCCATAATTTTCCAATCAACACGCTTGCCATTGTCGAGCCACTCTTCCCAGCGTTCAAACTCATATTGTATGAGCTGCTGGTCGGTGCCGAAGTTCCAGCGCCGAAGGATGTAGACCGATTCTCCGGGAACCGGATTGGCATAAAGAATATTGTCTCGTTGATGTACGCTCTCGACTGCCTCGAGTGCGGTATCGAAGACAAATTCTGTGCGACTCGCCACCGTTCCGGACTCCTCCTCTATGCGGGTCAGTATATTCTCATCCCACTCCCAGGATGTGCGATACTCCCGCTCGGGGCTGTGGGAGTAAGTAACCTGCTCCACTTCTTGCTGAAGAGGACAATTACTATTCAACACGTCGTCGGGGATCTCGGGGATTGGTGTGCCATACCATGCTACGGCCCGGGGCTGACAGGCCTGTGTCGGCTGTACGATGGGATCGACGGGAACGGGCTGTATCTTCTCGTCATCGACGGTCGTCTCCGATTCGGAATCCACCTCATCGACACCAAACTGTTGGCAATCACTGCAGGCCGGATCGAGTTCGATCGCTTCCGTCGGATCGTCGTCAGCATCGATGGGTCCACACCCGGCAAGAAGTATTCCGGTCAAAGCCACGAATCCAACTGGCGTCATCGGTCTT
>SKPJ01000312.1 GCA_007119595.1 Myxococcales bacterium | reverse complement strand
TCAACACCAATTTCGACGACGATCTGACTCGCGGCGGAACGGTGCACACCATGATTCCCGAGGTCCAGGATATCGATTTCGAATATTGGGATCCCGGGGAGCCGGAACTCGGCACGGAGCGCGAAATCGCCCAGGGGCGATGGATCGGAGAGTGGGATACCACAAGCAGTCAATTCGCCGGCCGCCTGCCCACGCGGGTACGGATCACCTTGACCATGCCGCCGGCAGGACCTCGCGGATTGACCGAGACCTTTGTCACCCAGACCACCCTGGGAATGCCTGAACTGTTGGACTATTGACCATGCTTCGACGAATCGGAAAATCGACGCTCGGGGTGCTTCGGCTCATGGATCGGCCCGTGCAGACGCCGTTGGATGCTAGGCCCCGGGGAGTGGCGCTGATCTTGGCGCTGGTGACCATCGTCATTTTGTCGACGGCGGTCGTCGAATTCGCCTATTCCACACGGGTCAATACGGCGATGGCCACCAATGAGCGGGACAATCTAAAGAGTTATTATCTCGCTAAAAGTGGTGTCAATCTCTCCCGGCTTTTGTTGAGCTTTCAATACGCATTGCAGGATGAGTCCCGCGAGACCGACGACGATATGGGCCAGATGATTGGCCGGGCGATGCGGCGCAGCAATTTCCAATTATATCAATACGTCGATCTGTTGATGGGGCCCTTTAACTCGGGAGCCGTCGAAATTCCATTGGCCAGCGTCGATTTGACGGGGATGGGGGTTGGAGGATTCGGTGAATTTACGGGAAATTTCGATGTCGATGTCGAGCCGGAAGAAGGGCGGATCAATCTCAATAATTTTGCCCGCGAGGAGGTTCGGGAGACCGACCTGATGGAGTTGTGTTCCATGCTCGTCGATGAGCGCTACGATCGACTCTTCGAGGAACAAGATCAATTCGGTGAGCTCATGGATCGCCGAAGGGTGATGGCCAATATTATCGATTTTATCGATCTCAACTACGAGGTCACCCGGCTGAGCAATCAATGCACCATCGAAGGTCGGGGCGGTGACGAGGGCCGCCCTTATGCCCGCGACGACGAGCATGATATCGAGCCGCGCAATGCCCGGCTCACCCATGTCGAGGAGCTACACCGCGTTCATGGCGTCAACGAGCATATCATGGATGTCTTTGGCGATGCCTTTACGGTCTATGATGTGGGCCGGCCCAATCTCAACGTCGCCACCGCTCCCGTCTTCTACTCCGTATTGTGTCGCAATATCGAACTCGACGGAGATCATATCGACGAGGGAGAGCATCTGTGTTCATCGGTGCCCGAGGTCTCTCAGCAGGTGATGTTCTTCGCCATGGCTCTCGAGGGAATCCGTCAATTTTTCAATGATCCTCTGTCGGTGATGTTGGCCTATGCCGGTTCCTCGGAGAGTAAATTGTTACCATCGGCAAAGGTCGGTCAGCCCGTGGCATTTTTGAGCGTCAGCCAGCTTCCGGCCTTTATTGAGGATTTTCAGCACGAAACCGAAGGGGATTATCTGATGGCTCAATTCTTGGCGCACTCACCGTCGTATCAGGAGATGGTGATGCAAAACCCGGAGTTAGCCGTCGATCCACTCAATCCCAACCTACCAACGTGGACCATCAGTTTTAATCGCTCCGGGTTGATGCGATCGGTGACCACTCGGACCCCTCGTGTATTTCGAATTCGCTCCACCGGAGCCTACGGTAGCTCGACGACTGAGATCGAAGCGGTCGTCGATTATGGCAAGACCATCCGCCGTCTGCCCCAGGAAGAATTGCTCATCCACGAGGTGGGCGACAATGAGGAACAGGCCGATGAGATTCGCGAACTGCTGATGCAGGAGCGCGAGGATACGCCGAGTGGTCGTGTGTTGTACTGGCGCGTCGAGTAAGGGAGACAAAGACAATATGGCAAATCGCATCGCAGGACTCGACATTGGAACCTATGCCGTAAAGGCAGTGGTCATCGAGCTACAGCGCCAGATCGACGTCGTCGATTATCGAGAGATCCCGCTATCGGAGGTGGAGCGTCGACCGGTCTCGCCCGGCGTCGACGGTTCGGTTCAGGGCGTGGAAAATGAAAATGCTCCCGGCGGCAATGGCGAATCGGCTGCTGCTCCGGGCCAAGATAAAGCCCCCGATCCTCAACAAGGCCCCGACCCCCAACAAGAGGAGTCCGGGGAGCAAAACGACGCCGCTGAACAAGCCGGCGACTGGGCGCCGACCGGCGACGATGACGTCATCGCCACAAAGGCCATGGTGGCGGTGGCCCGATTGCAGCAAGAGGGGTTTTTCGAAGAAGTCAGCCAGGTCATTACCTCGTTTCCCGACGGCAAAGCGGTGACCCTGCATCTGGAGGTGCCCTTTGAGCGGCCCAAGGATGTCGCCGAAATTCTTCCCCATCTTCTCATGGACGAGCTTCCGGTCTCACTGCAGGAGGTGGTCTATGATTTCATCGTCGTACCCGGTCGCCAGCCCGAGATGTGGGAAGCCCTGGTCGGTTTCGTCAATCGCCGGCAGATGGGTGATTTTCTGGATGAATGCCAAGATGCCGGCGTGGACCCGGCGGTCGTCGGGGTCCCGGAGTTGATGTTGCGCTACGCCGGCGACCAGGGAGTTAGTCCCGGTGTCGACAGCTACGCCATCATCGATGTGGGACACGAATTTACTCGACTGCTGATCATGGCCCACGGCAAGCCGGTGGTGGTTCATACCACCCACAAAGGAGGAGCCACGGTCACCCGGGTATTGGCCGAGAACTTTCAGATCCCCGAAGAGGATGCCCGCAGGCTCAAGGAACACGAAGGGGTCGTCGGTGATGCCGCTCGGGGTGGCGATCGCCGGGTTCGCCAGATCTGTGGGACCATCGAGGAGGCGTTGCGCCCCCTGGTGCGCGATCTGCGGCGTACCTTTCAGTCGGCGTATGCCAAATACGGGGTCGCCGTCGAAGAAATCTACATCACGGGCGGGACGAGTCGGCTTCACGGACTCAGCGGCTTTCTGCAGCGAGAATTCGAAGTTCCGGTCAAACCGCTTCGCTTCGACCACGGCCTGGTATGGAGTATCGATGCCCGCAGCCGGGAGCGCATTCCGGAGGCCACGTTGGCTCTCGGCTCCGCACTGCAGCGGCCACTCGACGACTCGGAACGGCGGCTTATCGACTTTCGACAACAGGAATTTGTCTTTCGCGGAAAGTCCAGCTATCTGCGCACACAACTGGTGCGGTTGGGGGCAGTGGCCGCATTGTTGGTTGTGATGTTGGCCGGCGTATTGGTGATGCAGCACTACGATCAGCGCACCCAGATGGCGGCGATGCAAAAAGCCGTCGCCGAGCAGACCGAACAACTCTTTGGTGAGCCCGTCAGTTCGGCCGCTGAAGTACAGGCTCGGCTTGAGGGAGAGGCCACGGCGACGCGGGACTTTATCCCCAAGATGAGCGCGTACGAGTTGTTGGTACGCATCATCGAGATGACGTCCTCCGATATTGAATTGGAACTCGATCGCATCGAAGTGGATACCGATCGAAGCCTGATTCAGATGATGGGCACCACCGATAGTCCTCAATCGGTCGATGTGTTGGCCAGTCAGATCGAGGACCTCGATTGCCTGCGCAATGTCCAAAAAGATCAGGTCAACGTGCAGAGCGACGAGAAAGTTCAATTCGAATTGCAGATCTCGAGCGCCTGTTCATAGGGCGTGGACTGCTGAATCAACGAGCGAGAATATTTCGTCGCTTCCGGTTGTGCTTGCCACAACGGATGCGAGATACGTGGAGAATCGATGGATTTGAAAATCGACCAGGTAAGCGGGATTCTGGAGAACCTGACGGAGCGTGAGCGCATGTTGCTCAAAGCGATGTTGGGTGTCTTCGTCATCCTCGGTTTATTTGTACTCGTCGGTCTTGCCCAGCGCTCGGTCGCCGAGTTGGAGCATCAGACCGCTCAGTATCAGACCTCGCTCGATCTGTTGGCCTCCGAGGGACCGGCGTTTCTCGCCGCCCAGCACGGTGGTGACGACGACGTTATGACCAAGGCCGATCTCTTCACCGAGGAGATTCTGCAGGACAACGAAGTCCAGTTGACCAGTTATGTCGCATCCCATGCATCGGCGGTCGACGTCTCCGTATCGAGCTATGACGTCGACTCTCATCCACTGGGCTCCACCGGGGGCGACAATTCCGGCCCCCTCATCGAGGAGCGCCAATTGCGCGTCGATATCCGCAATGCCGAGATGGATAAATTCATCGAGCTATTGCATCGAATCGAAGACAGTCGAGAACCGGTGGTGATCAAACGGCTCGACGTGCGATCGGTTCGCGACGAGGGCAAAGTGCGGGCTTTGCTGATCGTCTCCACCTTTCAGTACGCCGACGAAGAGGAAGAGTGATGCTAGATACGCTGAGTGACTGGTGGGAACGGAAATTCTTTCGCGTCGTCGCCTATCTGACGTTCGCCTTCTTTTCCTTTTTCGTGTTCTTGCTGTGGTCTTTTCCGGATCATCGGATCAAGGAGATTGCGAGCAATCAATTGGAGGAGGCGGTGGACCACCGATATGACGTCTCCATTTCAAAACTCGGGTTCTGGCGGTTTACGGGACTGGGAATGGAGGGGGTTCAGCTCTCAGAGCGTGTCCAGCCAGGCAGTGAGGACGATGGGGGGCTCGCCCTGACAGTGCGTATCGAACGGATTTCAGCGCGGTTGTCACCACTTCGAACTCTGTTCAATCGCGGACCGACGATCCGGTTTCAGGTCGACGTCGGCGGAAGTGTCATCGATGGTACAATCGTTCAAAGCGGGGCGGAACAGCGGGTCGACCTGTCGCTCAACGAGGTCGATCTGAGAGAATCGACCCTTCTGGCCTCACTGCTGGGGATTCCCCTATTCGGGGTGCTCGACGGCGACGTGGAGCTGGTCTTCGACGCCGCCAGCGGTCAGATCGCCGATGGATCGGTCAATCTGACGGGCAAACAACTCACCCTGGGCTCTACGGTGATTCAGTCCGATCAGATTCCGGTCTTTACGGAATTGGCGCTTCCGACGACCAGTTTCGGAAATCTGGAATTCGACATGACCATTGAGCAAAGAGAGCGGGGATCGCGATTGAATATTCATCGCTTCCGCTCCCGAGGTCGAGATATCAACACCGAGGCATGGGGACAT
Source organism: Myxococcales bacterium (assembly GCA_007119595.1). GTDB lineage: Bacteria > Myxococcota_A > Bradymonadia > Bradymonadales > Bradymonadaceae > SLJM01. Next base: position 6,736 of record SKPJ01000312.1, on the reverse strand, counting down.
ATCGATCTCTTGCCCACCGGCGGAGTCCCCCGGCTCGATCTGCGCCTTCAGGTCAATCAGGAATATGTCACGGAACACGATCTCGGAATCGTCTTCAATATGAGCGAATTTCGCGACGGAGAGTACCAGGATTGGTATGGCTTCGTACTCGCGGGAACATTCCAAGACCTCAACTTCCAGGGGTCGAAGACCGCCGCCCAGGGTCCTCCCGATGACGATGATTCGGACGACGAAGGTGAAGATGGTGAAGGCCAGGACTAAGGTGTGGACGTCATTCGTTTTTATCCGCCGGCATTCACCTCTTTTCCCACGCCCTCGAAGTAGTCCCCATGGAGCAGTCCGCAAAGCACAATAAACGCCAATCTCGTTCCTCGCTGCCCCTGGCGGAACATCGACGCGATGAGATCGTCGTCACCGGGGCGAGGCAGCACAATCTGCGAAAATTGTGTTTGCAGATCCCGAAGCGACAACTGGTCGTTTTCAGCGGGGTCAGTGGGTCCGGGAAATCCTCGATGGCCTTCGATACCCTATATGCTGAAGGTCGGCGTCGATACGTGGAGAGCCTCTCCACCTATGCCCGCCAGTTTCTGGGCCAGGTCGAAAAGCCGGAATTCGATCAGATCACCGGGTTGAGTCCCACGATTTCCATCGAGCAAAAGACCACGGGCAGCAATCCCCGCAGCACCGTGGGGACCATCACCGAGATTCACGACCATCTCCGGGTGCTATGGGCCCGACTGGGAACGCAGCACTGTCATCGATGCGGCGAAGAGGTCGCGGCGACAACCCGGGAAGCCATCGTCGACCGTCTGGCGTCGCTGCCGGAGGGAAGCCGTTTTATGTTGATGGCGCCTCTGGTTCGAAATCGCAAAGGAGAGTATCGAGAGCTCTTCGAATCATTGCGAAAAAAGGGGTTTGTTCGAGCACGGATCGACGGGGAGGTTCGCGAAATCGAGGATATCGAATTGCTCGATCTGCACACACGCCACGATATCGACATCGTCGTCGATCGATTGGTCGCCCGCTCCACGGTGACCAGTCGTTTGCGAGACAGTGTGGAACAGGCGCTCGACGAGGGTGATGGCCGCTGTTTGGCTGTCGCCGCTGCCGGCGAGGAGATCGGTTGGCAGGAGAAGCTATTCAGTATCGACCGCTCCTGTTCCAGTTGCGGGATCTCGTTTCCAGAACTGACCCATCAGAGCTTTTCGTTCAACAGCCCCCTCGGCATGTGCAGTAGTTGCCAGGGACTCGGCGTGACTACGCAAGTGGAGCCCAGCTTGCTCGTCGTCGATTCCGCCAAGAGTGTGCGCGATGGTGCCGTGGTGGCCATCGGACATCAGCCGGGCTCCAAACGCAGTAAATTTCGCTGGCGCGACGAGGTCGCCCGGTTGTGGAAGAGATTGTTGGCCTCCGAAGCGGCGGGCAATGCCGATCTCGATACACCGTGGGAGAAGCTGAGCCGGGAGAAGCGTCGATTCATACTTCGTGGCCCGAAAAAAACCAAAAAAGGATATCGTGGATTTTCGGGAGTATTGCCCTTCGTCACCGCCATGCATCAGGAGGCGCCCACCAAAGGGGCGCGGTCGTTTTTCGGTGAGTTTATGGGGGAGTCGGCCTGCCCCGATTGTAGCGGGATGCGGCTTCGTCCGGAGAGTCGGGCGGTGCGTTTTCGCGATGTTTCGATGGCCCGGATCACCGGCATGGACGTGGTGAAGAGTCGGGCCTTTTTTGATGAGATCGAACTCCAGGGAAGCGAGGTCCTCATCGCCGAGGAGTTGTTGCAGGAGTTGCGGCGAAGATTGCGGTTTCTGGTGGAAGTGGGTCTCGGGTATCTCACGTTGAACCGCGCTGCCGGGAGTCTCTCCGGCGGCGAAAGCCAGCGAATCCGACTGGCCAGCCAATTGGGCAGCGAACTCTCCGGTGTGCTGTATATCCTCGACGAACCGAGCATCGGATTGCATCAGCGCGACCATAATCAACTGCTGTCCACCCTGGAGGAGCTGCGCGACGAGGGCAACTCGGTGGTGGTCGTCGAACACGATCGCGAGACGATGGAGCGCGCCGATTATCTCATCGATTTCGGTCCCGGCGCGGGCCGCGAGGGGGGCCATATCGTAGCCCAGGGAACCCCGGAGGCAGTCGCGGAATCCGACAATAGTATCACCGCCGATTATCTGGCGGGGCGAAAAAAATTGGAGTGGCCCCAACAGCGGCGAACACCGCAGAAGGGTGTCGTGGTTCGCGGGGCAAGGCATAACAATCTCGACGATATCGACGTGCATATCCCGTCGCGGGCATTCGTCTGTATCTCGGGCGTTTCGGGAGCCGGAAAGAGCAGTCTGGTCAACGATATCGTATATCCCGCGATCGCCCGGCGGGTTTATTTTAAGCATCGTACCGTGGGCGAACACGACGCGCTCGAGGGGCTGGAGCGATACGACAAGATCATCGAGATCGACCAGAGCCCGATCGGTCGTACTCCCCGCAGCAATCCCGCCACCTACACCAAGGTATTCGACCATATCCGGAACTTCTACGCCTCCTTGCCCCAGGCGAAGATGTACGGATTTACGAAGAGTCGATTTTCCTTCAATGTCGACGGGGGCCGCTGCGATGCTTGCAAGGGGGCGGGCCATCAAAAGGTGGAGATGAATTTTTTGGCCGACGTCTACGTGCCGTGCAACACCTGCCTCGGACTGCGATTCAATCCGGCAACACTGCGGGTTCGCTATCACGGAGAGTCCATCGCCGATGTGTTGCAGATGACCGTTGCCGAGGCGGCGGAACTCTTCGAGGTCCATCCCCGGATTCGCCGCCATCTGCAGACCCTGCTCGATGTGGGGCTCGAATATATGCGGCTCGGTCAACCCTCGCCGACGCTGTCCGGTGGTGAGGCCCAGCGCGTAAAATTGAGCCGCGAATTGGCCAAGATCGCCACCGGCGACACCATGTATATCCTCGATGAGCCCAGCACGGGCCTGCATTTCGAGGATATCCGAAAATTATTGAGCGTCGTCGATCAATTGGTCGATGCCGGCAACACAGTGGTCATGATCGAGCATAATATCGATATCATCGCCTGCGCCGACCACGTCATTGACCTAGGCCCCGAAGGGGGCGACGAGGGCGGTCGTCTGGTCGCCGAAGGGACGCCCGAAGAGGTCGCACAGGTCGATGAGTCCTATACGGGACGCTATCTGCGCCAGCATTTCAACGCCGTGGGGTAGGAGACCGTGGGGAGGACGAGTGACGCAAAAAACTCCTTTTTTTTGCCAGCCTTATCAGGGAAGTCGATGACTTCTAAATCAAAGCTCTCGCAGGTCGTTTCTTTCGAGACCGCCGACGGTTCGACGACCCTCGTCGACGAGGAGCGAAATCTGCACTATCGCTCCCGCCACGGTGCGAAGAGCGAATCTCAGCATGTCTTCTTGGACGGAACCAATTTGCGCCGCCAAAAAGGAGAGTGGCGGGTCGTCGAACTGGGCTTCGGAGCGGCCGTCAATTTTACGCAGACCGTGGCGGCATTTCGGAAATCGAAATCGGTGGAGCGGCTGATCTATCACAGCGTCGACTGGCGCCCTGTGACGGCTCGACATCTAGATTTTCACTGCGGTGAAGGGGGGATTCTCGCCCGCCGCGCCTTGGCGGCCGTTCACGACGGTCAGCACACGCTGGTAGAGATTGAGAGTACAGATGGGGCGATCGAGCTTCATCTGCACGCTCGTCCGTGGGATGAAGTACAATTGCCACCGAATTGGGCTGATGCCTTTTTCTTTGATCCTTTTTCAAAGCGGGCGAATCCCGAGGCCTGGACCACCGCTTCGTTTTCTCGTGCCAAGGCGGCGATGGACGACGGAGCTCGCTTGGCGACCTACTCGGCGGCGACCTCCGTAAAGCAGGCGATGTTCAAAGCTGGGTTGTGGGTTGCCTCGGCGCCGGGGCCCGGGCGCAAACGGGAGATGACCGTTGCTTCGCCGAGCCGCGAACCACTGGATGGACTTACCTTGTTGGAGCGCAGCCGATATCTGGAGAAGAGTTGATGGGCGAGATTGCTGAGACTGCGATCATAGGTGGTGCACTGGCCGGTTTGTCGCTGGCCTACGATTTGGTCGAGCGGGGGTTTCCTCCATCGGCGTTGACAATCTTCGACCGCGGTGATGCCCACCGTGGGTCGAACGCTCCGGCGTTGATGATGCATCCCTTTCCGGGCCGTGAGGTGCGGCTGCGGCGCGACCAGGGCGCGTTTTTTGTAAAGAGCTTTAAGCGCATGGCTCAGTGGCGCGAGCGTTTCGGTGAGCAGCAGTGGTGGAGATCGGGGACGATGGTCCGTCCGATCACCGACGATGATCGCGGGCAATTGTTGTACGATAGCTGGCAAAAGGTACACCATGATTTGCCGGAGCCAATCGAATGCCAAAACATGGAGGCTCAAGAAGTCAATCGTCGCTATTCGGGGCTCAATTTATCGACGCCGGCGCTGGTGTACGAACCGGCGGCTGCCGTTGTGGCGGCGCCGCTATTAAAACATCTTCGAGATCTTCTCGACGCGAAGGGAGTTCGCTTTCGAGATGAAGCCGTTGAATCCCTGGACGGCACACAAGAACAGGGTTGGACATGCGTTACCAGTGGTACCCGGTGGATTGGAGAGCGGGTTGTATTGGCTGTCGGATCTGCACTCGCTGATTATTTTCCGGGCCTCGATTTGCGTCGCCGCGCCGGGGAACTACTGATTCTTCAGCCGCCAGACAGTGTACGGCTGGGAGCATTCGTCAACGTCAAAAAACATATCGTCGAGCTCGCCGATGGCCGGTGGGTGCTTGGGTCGACTTATTTTGATCCCACAGATTCGACCCCACGAGATGATCGGGTGGTGATCAGGGCACTGAAAAACGGGGTGGTGGACGTCATCCCCGCTGTCGAGGAGGCCGAAGTAGTCCGGATATGGAGAGGTGAGCGAGGGGTATTTGGTTCCGATGATATGCCCCTGGTGGGACCGGTACCCGGGCGGCCGGGACTCTTCTCAATGGCTGCCTTTGGTTCCAAAGGTCTATTGTGGGCCCCGGCGGCCGGGGCGGCATTGGCGGGGCTGCTTATGGGCCATGACAATACGATCAGTCCCCACATGGATTCGAGACGGATGTCCGCTGATAAATGGGGACGAGACCATCAATGGCGTATATCGGCGCGATGAAGTCAGCCCATGAGATTGCGCACCCGCCGGTGCTGGGTTAAGCTCCACGCCACGACCGTTGATTGGCGATGGCCACGGAGTGGAAATGTTCATCCCATTCAACCTCATTGGCACGATCCTTTAAGAAGGAGAATCATGTCCAGCGAGATATCGCTTCGGCTCGAGGACATTATCGCCGACCTGGTACGTATCCTCGACGTCGTCGAAGACCAGCGCCAGCGCGACGGTATAACGACCTATGATCGCGTACAGCAAGAGACGGCCGGTGAGCTGAATCTTCATTTGCTCAGCTATATTCGATTCCTCGAGAATCGTTCGCTGCTTAGCTACGACCGGATTACGGACCAATTGGCGATGACCGCCGAAGGGGAGGCTTTTGGCGATGATCCCGCCTCTCTTCGGGATGCCGCCGCGGAGGCGTTTGCCGACCAATTGTCCAGCGATGGGCCGGGGTCTACGACCGAACCCGAGAGATCTGCCCCAGGCATGGCTCACGATCAGTTCGAGCCCGTGGAAAGTGACGGTCCTCTCTCCGATGTCTTCGACGATGTCGCCGACGATATGGACTCCGCATTGCAGGATTTGGACAAGAGATCGACCCAGGCACTGGACGATGTATCTGGCGACTTTGGAGCTTCTGAACCGGTGGCTGCCGGTGATGGCGGTGGTGTTTCTTTTGGCGGCGCCGCCGATTCACAGCAGCGAGAATCAACGGTTCGGATGAGCGATGGGAGTCTCGACCGGCACCAATCAGCTACTTCTCTCCCTACGGAGGAGAATTCGATGAACGGCGAAACAGACGCACCAACAACCGGCGCATCGTGGACGCAGTCGACCAACAGCGCGAGCAACGAGGCCTACGAGCGACTCGAAGAGCTCGGAAGTGGAGGAGTCGGAACGGTCTACAGAGGGCGCCAGCTACGTCTTAATCGACCGGTGGCGATCAAGGAAATCCGCGAGATCTTCAATGTGTTTGCCGGGATCAATCGCGCCAATATTATCGACCGATTTCAGAAGATCGTGGAGACCCAGGCAGCCCTGGTTCACTCCAACGTCATTCAACTCATCGACGCCAATACCACCGACGAATATCCGTACTTGGTGATGCAGTTGGCTCCCAACGGAAATCTGCGTCGTCTTCTCGACTATGGCGAACGTCCACCGCTGAAGGTGTCGCTGAAGTATTTTCTGCAGATGCTTCACGCTCTTAATGCAGCCCATGACCAGGGAGTCATTCACGGCAGTCTTAAGCCGGAGAACGTGGTCCTCGATCACGCGGGCAATTCGCTGATGACCGATTTCGGAATCTCTCAGATCGTGGAACGCGAAAGCGGCGGTGGAAACCAGGTCTACGTCGGAGTCGGATCCGTGGCCTATATGAGCCCCGAACAATTTCAAGATCCCAATCTGGCCACCGTCCAAAGTGATATCTATTCACTGGGCATTATGTTCTACGAAATGCTGACGGGTAAGGTCCCGGGTCGCCGCTCTCCGATGCCCTCCAGCTTCTATCCCGATATTCCCCGTACTCTCGATGATATTTTT
>SKPJ01000611.1 GCA_007119595.1 Myxococcales bacterium | reverse complement strand
CCCAGGCCGAGATGAAGGGACCCAAGGAATACATCTGGCTCGGGACCATGCGCGCTCGCATGCAGGGTTTCGTGGTATTCGACTACGCAGACCAGTACGACCTGGCCCGCAAGCGGCTCGCTGGCTGGGCGGAATCAGGGGCGATCAAGTTCCCGGAGACCATCATCGACGGCGACATATATGTTCGCTCCAACCAGTCCCGAATCCGCGGCGTAACCATTATGGGAGACGTCACATTCGAGCAGATTTCCAACAATTCCAAGATGGCGTTCTGCAAGATCTATGGAGATCTGTTGATCGAGTCGAACGAGGTCACGGTGACCAATTGCCAGGTCTGGGGTGACGTCACCGTCACCGGAAACAACACCACACTCGTCAATATCGGAGTCCAGGGCGCCTGGGAAATCTCTCCCAATTCATTCTGTGATGGATGTTATCGTTTCACCGATGAAGAAGACGATAAAGAGGTCCACGAAGACGAGATCGGCGAGGAATTGACCTGCGGAGACGACGACGGTGGCGAAACCGAGGGAGGCGAAACCGAAGGAGGCGAAGAGCAGGGAGGTGGAGGCCCTCCTACGGATATTCCAGACCCCACCGAAGATGATGACGAAGGGGATGACGAAGGGGATGACGAAGAAGAAGAGGAAGAAGAAGAGGAATGAGCTGCAAGGGAGTCACTCTTGCAGGTCGTAGATTCGCACCTCATCGAAGTACAGCGGAGCTTCCCAGTTGTTGAACCCGAAATAGCGGTGTTCATCACCCCGTAAGGGATTTGCGTCGTCGTAGGCCAAAAAGAGGTCCCCGTCGACATACCACCGGAGGCGGTGGTCGGTGCGCACGACATCCATCTGGTAGGTCCGTCCAGGCTCGACCGAATGACCATCGGCGCCGACCAGGCGGTCCTCTCCGTGTTCGTCGAGGCGGGCGATGATATTGAGCTGATTATTCCAGCCTCCGAAGATGCCGACGTACCCACTTTCGTGGGTCTCGCCGTCGCCGAGTATTTCGAATTTGATATCCCCTTCCTCCGATTCGCTGCGAGCTGTAAAACTGACTCGAAATGCATCGGGCAGAGGCTCTTGTAACCACAGGGCGTCGTTTCTCGCGCCCTCTGCGTGGATCTCTCCATCGACGACGCCCCATCCATCAAAGCCGGTCCGCCACTCCGTGCCGATCTCGCCGTCGTCGAATTCCGCTTCGTAGACCAACTCCCCTCCCGTCAGGTGCGACGCGTCATCGGCGCGATCGCGGTCACACCCCAGACCAACTCCCGCAAGAATTAGGCCTATCACCAGGCTCCCAAGGATCGACGAACGCATTCTCATATGTACCTCCGCTGAACTTTTCGTACGTCATTTTTTTTGAACTCAAATTCGGCTGCCACGGCTCGATCGTTAACTCTTCTCGTCAACGAGTCCGGGTCAACGCTTCGAGTGATTTCCAAACTTACGAGGGTCCACACTGGCTGTAAACGCAATGATCAGACGCAGACCGAATCTGACTGTATCGCAACTCCCTTGCGGTGACGCTGCCACAGTTGCGCCTCGGTGGTGGGACAAGCGTCGAGATTTTTCGTTAGCACCCGGGCACTCGATGACCGAGTCGGGGGCGGCCTTTTGGCCGCCAGCGATGGCAAAGATGCCATCGGCTCCATGATGTACCAACGGTAACCAATCATACCCGGTTGAGCTGCCCCCCCCTTGCAGATGCCCGATAAGGTCCATTACTCTCCCCGACTCCGTTGTGCCATCAACCCAACCCGGCTCGCTCGAGGCAACGCGATGTCTGTATTCCGCTCAATCCCCGATGGTCTCCCTCGTCGATTTTTGATCCTTGCAGCACTCTTTATCGCGCTCAGCGTTTATGCTTGCGACTGCGGTGAGGAGCCGGAAGAGCGACCGGAGCCCGGAGAGGTCATCGAGCGAGACCGCAGCGCCGAGATTCCGGAACCCGAGATCGCCGGCGCCGTGCGCGACGACTTCGATCCCGACGACCGACCGCGGATCGTCGAGCCCGACCATTGGCAAATCACCATGCGACAAGCAGGCATTCCCGGGGCGATGCCCGCGGAGCTGGTCGTCAATATTGACCGCTCGGTGGTGCGCCGGGGACATCCCCAGATTGGCCCGGGCACTGCCATCTCGGTTCGAAGCCAATCCGGTGATCGAGTCGATGTCGGCCAAACCAAAACAAGCGATAATTTCACTGTCTTCCGGACCCCATTCGAAGGCGATCTCGAGCCAGGAACAAGCTACAACGTCCGTTTGGAGACCCTGGAATTTGTCTTCGGTCAGGATGCACAGGGCGAGGACGACGTGGAGATCGTTGAATTTGACGATCCGCCGGAAGTGGTCATCGAAACGCCACCACTGAAGTTGGTCGATATCTCATCTGCACGACCGGTGGGGGCATTCGGCCACGTAGAGCTGCGATTTTCGGCGCCGGTCGCCGTCAGCGATGTCGAGCAGAACCTTCAGTGGTCACTACACCGCGCCTGGTCCCTCGACGATCCCACGCCGGCCACCGACGTGACCTACCATCGCGAAGACGACCGGGTCATCCACGCGCGAATTCGCTCCGTTGGAAGCAACTTCGCAAATGATATTGGCGAGGTCAGCCTCGCCGGCGGCCAACAACTGGTCTCTTCACTCGGCGGCAGTCCGCTCGGTGAAATCGACGAGTCCCTCGCCGTGGGCACGGACTCCGAGACCCTCGAGATCCGTGCGGTCGGCGTCTATGACCGAGGCGGCGCTCCCACCGTTCGGGTCCTCTGTCACGACCCGGCCGTCGAGGGAGACACCACGAGCCAATGGGATCGCGAGATTCGGACCCGTATCCGCGACGTATCGCGGCGCTGCGACGTCGATGCACAGCGCGCGCTGGAATTGGTAGAGCTCGATGTGGAGGCCGATCTCTCGGTCGTCGATCATCAGCACGGATTCGATCTCGTCCTCGATACAAAGGGAACCAGGGGTCCCGTGGGGATCGCACTTCGAACAGGTCACTGGGGCGACCGCAGCGCCGAACTCTACGAGGGACACGAAGCATTTTTGGAGCCGTCGTTTCCGGGGCCCGAGTTGGCGATCGATGCCGACGGGCGCTACCTGAAGCGATCCGATTGGAGCCGGGTTCCCATCCGACATCGCGGCGTCGAGTTGGCCCGCGTTGTGGTCCGCCATGCCGGCGCTGAACATTTCGCCTTTTGGCTCTCCGGAAACGACCGGATGAGCGGAGCATCGTCGTTCGCAATTGCCGAGCAATATCTGGAACTGGATCCGGGCCCCGAGGATGCGCGTTACTCCTATGTGGATATGGAAGAACTCATCGGCGATCCCACACCCGGCGCCTATCAAATCGAGGTCTCGGCACCTTACCGGGGCGGCTTACAGGACAGTCACCGCTTTTTGGTCAGCGACATTCAACTACTCGCAAAACGGGCCAGCCACACCGACGCCGAAGTCGATGAAGTATGGGTGTGGACCATCGACGCCAACACCGCCGAACCGATCGCGGATGTCAATCTGGAACTGATGCGTCAAAACGGCCGGGTGCTCGCCCACTGTGAGACCGATGACGAGGGATATTGCGAATTGAGCGGCAACTGGGGCGATCTGGAAAACGAACCTCCCTTCGCCGTCGTCGCCGAAGGTGTCGACGAGCTGGCATATATCGATTGGCAGGACACGAAGACCGAGATCGTCGAGGGCGAGATCGGTGGTGCTTCCTATACCGAGGACCCGCCCTACAGCGGCTCTTTGCGCGGAGAGCGCACCCTTTATCGCCCCGGAGAAACCATGAACTTCGTCGGGTTCTTGCGCGGCGACCAATACCGGGCTGAACCGGGTGTCCCCGTGGGCGTCGAGATCACGGACGCCCGTCGCCAACAGGCATATTCCACCACTCAGACCACCGACGAAACCGGCGCCATCGAATTCGACTACGAGATTCCCGAGATGGCTCCGACCGGCACCTGGAGCGTAGAACTCTTCTCCGGCGACGAGGAGCTCGCCCGGCAACAGATATCGGTGGAGGAATTCGTACCGGAGCGCATCGAAGTCCAGGTCGACGTCGATGACGCCTACGTCTGGGACGGTCAGGCGCTCAGCGGGCAGCTTGAAGCGGAGTATTTCTTCGGAACGGCGGCCACCGACGCCGATTTCGAAGTTGAATGCAGTTTCGAGCCCACACAACCCTTTCGAGAGCGATGGCCGCAATACAATTTTGGTCCCTTTGCGGAAAACGTGGAGTCCACGTCGGTGACTTTTGACGGCAGACTGGACGGAAACGGAGAGGCCCAATTTCGCTGCGCCCCCCCGGACCTCGACGGGCGTGCGGTGTACTCCGTCGACATCAAAGCCTCCGTATTCGAGGCCGGAAGCGGCAGGGCTTCCCGCGCCGAGGAACGCACTACCCTATTGCCCGGTGATGAGCTGGTCGGGCTTCGCTCTCCGGACAGCCGAGTCGACCGAACAGACGGTGCTCGCCTGGAGGGAATCGTCGTCGGCCCCGATGGTGAGATCGTCGACGATGCCGACGCCATCAACTTGGAACTGGGATCGATTCGCTATAGTTGGACGCGCATGTACCGACAGGGTCGGACGCGCTGGGAGCGCGTCGGGCACGAGAGCGTCGATGAACAACGGCAGATCGATGTCGAAGGCGGTCGCTTTTCTCTTCGAGCCGCCCCCCGTGGCACAACTGTAGGACTCTACTTCCGTGCCGAACACCTCGGCACGGTCACGGAATTGGAGGTTTCCTCTCCGCGCCGATATTGGGGATGGGGGCAGCACTCTCTCGATCCCCGACCCGACGATCCGGCACATATCCAGATAGAGGGTCCCGATAAAATCGAAGTCGGTGAATCCGCCGAATTTTCATTTGAGGCACCGGCCGGAGGCCGTGCGCTGGTCGGTGTCGAGACGAATCGGCTCGACTCCTGGCAGTGGCTCGACGTCGAACCCGGCAACAACTCCTGGGATATCTCGGTGGAGTACTTCGATCCCAACGTCTACGTCTCGGTGCTCTATGTACCGACCGGCGAAAACGCCCCGGCCGAGATGGACCGCGGATATGGCGTAAAGCGCGTCGACATCGCCCGATCCCGCTGGCGAGCCGACGTGGAACTCGACGTCCCAGACGAGCGCGAGCCCGGTGAAACGCTTGATATACAGGTCCACAGTCCCTCGGCGGGCTCCAATGCCAAAGTCGCCGTCGCCGCCGTGGACCGCGGTATTTTGTCGATGGCCAGCTTTGACTTCGAGGACACTCTGGACCAATTATTCACCACGCGAGCACTGGCCGTGGATACATTCGACACCGTCGGCTGGTACGCCGACGTCTCGCCGGAGCGATTCGGCGGCGGCGCCTTTGCGCCACCAACTCCGGCCCCACAGGCGATCATGCCCGTAAAACCGACCGCCATGTGGTCTGGACTCGTCGATCTCGACGACGATGGACGTGCCTCCATCGACTTTCCGATCCCCGATTTTCGCGGCGAGTTGGAGATCAGCGCCGTCGTCGTCGACGACACTCGCATCGGCGAGGCCAGCGCACGCACCACCATTCGCGATCCCCTGGCACTGCAGGCCACGGCACCTCGATTTGCCACCCACGGCGATCAGCTCCTGATCCCGCTGTCGGTGACGAATACGACAGACCAGATGATCGACGTCGACGTCGAGGCACAGGCCCTGCCGGATATGATGCTCTTCGATGACGACAGCGCCGAATTGCGCATACTCGGCGAGCATACTGGCACCATGCAATTGGCCCCCGAACAGCGCGGACAGCTTTTATTCGTCGTCGAAGTCGTCGGCCGCGCCGGTGTACCGGAACTCCTCTTTGAGGCATCTGGAAACGGCGAACATTCCCGCCACATCGCCACCGTCCCCATCTATCCCGACGGTCCCAGCGAAGTCGAATTCGAACATCACAGCACGGACACCTATCAATTCGATGTCCTCAGCGAGCTCGACGGATGGCTGGCCACCAGCGAGACCACCGAGATCTGGGTTACCTCCATTCCCCGGGCTCCGGCCTTCGAACATCTGGAGCACGTATTGCACTATCCCCGGCTTCGACTGGGAACCAATCTCTATAACACGGTGGCCCGCGTACGCCCGCTGGTCTATCTCGACGAGCTTCTGGAGGCCGCCGACCCGGGCTCCAGCTCGCGAAGTATCAACTGGCGAATATCGAGCGGCATCCGGGGGATCGAGCGATTGCAGCGGCCTTCCGGGCGGTTTTCCTTCTGGCCCACCGGGACTGGCGTCGTCAATCCCTGGGGACAGGCCTTCGTCCTCGATATGCTGACCTCCGCCGAAGAAGCGGGCCACGACGTTCCATCCTGGGTATTGCGCGACGGTCTGGACTGGCTCGATCGACGAGTGCAGCGCCGATACGACATCGAGGAACTGGACCTCGCGCTATGGGTTTTGTCGCGACAGGGGCGACCCAATCGACGCGCCGCTAGAGCCCTACTCGACGAATTGCCCGATCATCCGTCGGGACGCGATCACGAACGCGCTCTGCTGGCCACCGCCGCCCTTCATCTGGCCGGTGACGAAACGGTGATCGATGATCTGCGCGAATTGATCTCCAATCCCAGCTTCGATGATCGCACCCGGCGTTTTTACGGTGATTTCTATAGCCAGGCCCGCCATGAAGGACTGATCCTGGAGGTAGCCATCGAGATTTTCGGCACCGATCACGAATTGCTCGAAGACAACGTTGAGCGCGTCGCCGACCGACTGGTGGATAGCGAATCGGGTGATCTGAACCTCCATGAATTGGGATGGTCCATCGCAGCCCTGGGCCGATGGGCCGAAGCGCAGAGCGCACAGATTCCCGATGCCCGCCTCATCGCCGCCGGCGAAGAGGTTGAGCCAGAGGTCATCGGCGAGAATGGCTCGCGATCATGGCGCCTACATCGGGCCTCGGAATACCCCGATGTCCGAGTCGTCTTCGACGACCAACCGGAGGGACCGGTCTCCATTTTTCGCCGCACCCAGGGAGTCCACGAACGGGCACAAGCCGAATTCGGAAGCCAGGGAGTTCAACTTCAACGCCGAATACGCGACGCCAATGGGAACCGAGTCGCACTCAGCAATATCAATGTCGGCGACCTTGTGTATGTGGAGCTGGTGGCGAGCCACAACGAGGGATCGACACTTCAAAACCTGGCCCTCGTCGACCGAATCCCCGGCGGCTTCGAGATCGAAGATCCGCGCCCCGAAGGGGATGTCCGTCCCCATTGGTACGACTCCTCCGATCAATGGCGGGTCGAGCACTTCGATGTGCGCGACGACCGGATCGAGGCATTTGGCTCGATCCGCGAAGACGAAACGGTGACCTTCGTCTACAGTATGCGAGCCACCACGGCCGGAACATTTAGCCATCCCCCCGCCGAATTGACGTCGATGTATCAGAACAACCGCTGGGCGCGCATCGCCGGCGAATCCGTTCGGATTGAGAGACCGTGAATCTGCGAAGCATCATTCGATTCGCCAGCGGTCGGATGCGCCGCGTCCCTGTGCGCCGGGTATTTGCCGCCACCGCCCTGCTGCTGATCTGTGTTGTCATTGCCTGGACGGTGGCCCACGTCGTACCGCTTCCGGAACGGCTGAACTACGGCGATTCCGTGGTCGCCACCTACCACGACGGACGCCCGGCTCATGCCCTTTTATCGGAAGACGACCGCTGGCGCTTTCCGACCCGAATCGACGATGTCGACCCCGCCTATATCGAAGCACTTTTGGCGCTCGAAGATCGGCGATTCTACAGTCATCCCGGCGTCGACTTCATCGCGATCGCCCGCGCCACCGCAGACAACGCACGAGCCGGCTCCACCGTCTCCGGCGCATCGACGATCACCATGCAATTGGTGCGCCTTCTCGAGCCCCGTCCGCGCACCCTGCGCTCCAAGGCAGTGGAGGCTCTGCGTGCGCTGCAGCTCGAGATGCACATGTCGAAAGAAGAGATCCTCGAGGCCTATCTGCGCTTTGTCCCATACGGAGGAAATTACGAGGGAATCGAGGTGGCGACGCTCTCCTTTTGGGGGCGCTCCCCGTCGGGCCTTACGGCGGCAGAAATCGCAACCCTGTTGGCAATTCCCCAAAGCCCTGGCGCACGACGGCCCACTCCAGATAACGCCGCCACCCTTCGCAGCGCTCGCGACGACATCGCCATGCGGCTCGCCGAACAGAATGCCCTCCCCTTATCCGCCCGACCGGATTCATTGGCCGAAATGCTCGACGACACCGAGGTTCCCGTCGAGGTCAGCGGTCCACCCCGCGAGATTCCCCACCTGATGCAATGGCTACAAGTGCACCGCCCGCAGGATTTCGAGCGCCACGAGGCAGCACGCGGAGAGCCTTCCATCCGCATACAGACCACCTTGGACCGAACGGTCCAGAGACGGATCTCAGCGGTGGTCGACGGACAGCGCTCGAGGCTGAAGGCCACCGGTGCGCCCCACGCCGCGGTGGTGGTCCTGGAATCACAGACCGGCCAGGTGCGAGGTGTGGTCGGAAACCTCGACTTCGACTCCTCGACCCCGGGAAGCCATCTGCCGGCCTTCGCATCACCGCGATCGACGGGCTCGTTGCTCAAACCCGTGGTCTACGCCGCGGCCCTCGACGAAGGCCTCGTGGCGCCGTCCCACAAATTGCTCGACGTACCGATGATCCGAGGAGACTATCGTCCCGAGAACTTCGACCGCCAATATCGGGGCCTCGTCGAAGCCGAACGGGCCCTCTCCGTATCGCTAAATATCCCCTTCGTTCGCCTCATCGAAGAACTCGGCGTCGACGAATTCGTTCAGACCATGGCTCGGTTTGAACTCGAGGGCCCAGTACGCCGCGCCGGTGACGGCGGCCTGGAACTGGTCGTGGGCGGCATGCCCGCATCGGCGCTGGAGGTCGCCGCCCTATATGCGGGATTTGCACGGGGCGGACGCCCGGTCACGGTCGAGCTATTTCACAAGCCCGTCGATTCCGCGTCATCTCAACCTCATGACGCATCACGAGTCGACGAGACGACCCGCGCCATCTCGCCGGCCGCCGCATGGTTGACCACGCGGGCGCTGACTCGACGGCCTCGTCCCTGGTCCGATGTCGGGCCGCGGCGCGCCCGAGACCAGGCCTTTGTCTGGAAGACCGGCACAAGCTACGCCTACCACGATGCCTGGACGGCCGGTTTCGGCGCCGATTACTCGGTCGCCGTGTGGGCCGGCGACCTCGCCTTTGAGCGCCATCCCCAACTCGTCGGTGCCGACGTCGCCGCTCCCCTATTTTTCGAGGTCATCGACGCCATCGATAGCCCCTTTCCCCTGCGCGCCCAAAAGCCACGCGACGGACTCGCCACCATTGAGGTCTGTTCGCGCTCCGGCCGCCGGCCCGGTCCCCACTGCGAGCACACAACGACCGTCGACGCCCCCGCCAAAAGTGCTGCTCCCCAGCGCTGTGAGTTCCACGTCGAAATCGATGTCGACGCCACCACGGGCCGCCGCCTCGCCGAGGGATGCCGTCCCCACGGCGTCGACCGTATCGAGCGCCGGGTCGTCGAACGCCTGCCGGGACCGATGGCCCGATACCAGCGCGCGCGCGGTCGACGCGCCGGGACTCTCCCCGAGCTCCACCCCGAATGCCGCTCCGAATCCGACGCCCCGCTCTCCATCACCTCGCCACGCGAGGAAACGACAGTCGTACTCGAACCCACCAGACCCGCCGACCGCCAGAAGGTGCGCCTCGAAGCCTACTCCCCGACGGGATCCCGAGTGCACTGGTACATCGACGGCCGACACCTGACGTCCACCGGCCCCGACCAGGCCGCCTACTGGATCCCCAAACCCGGCAACTGGACCATCGCCGTCGTCGACGAGCAGGGCGACCGCCACGTACGCGTTCTCAATGTCGAGGGACAGGCAGCCCCTCCCGATCGCGACGACCCAAACGCCTCCCCGCCGCAATATTGATCCACCGGCTCTTACTCAGCGCCCTATGGACGCACGTGCCACAGGAACAACGCGACCGCGAAATGCGAAAGCCATCCGACCTACGGCGTCCCGGTAACAAGCTCGCCCTGTCGGCGCGCACCGTGTCAGCGAACCGACGCGATATGCCGCCACCTCCGCTGCAAGCACCTCATCGGGAGTTTACTCGATGACTTCGAACACTCGCTCGAGCTGTCGTTTGAGTTCAGTCTTCACCACATACCTCGCGATCTTCGATGAGATCATGGTGTTCATTGGGTCGAGGTGTGCAACACCAACTCGCCGCGCTACGGCAGAAAGCATCGACCACGGCGCCGACGCTATACCGACTTCCGTTAAAGTGGTCCGGCACGAATTGAATCAGTCTGTATCGGCCCTTCATGACGCTTCCAGGAGCATATCGAAGTCTTCTGCGACCAGGGTGACGGCAATTGATGCGCTGGGCGAGGCAGAACGCGGCGCTCAAGCAGCTCTCAACTGCTCTTCGAAGTCGTCGGGATCGGCCCAGCGAGCGACGGTCGAAGCATTTTCGACGAGCTGAAAATCCTCGTCTCTCCATACATCGACCGTATCGTCGATGAGCGTGATAAACTGCATGCGACTCTCGCCCAGCCGGAAATTGCTGAGGTCAACCCACATTGCCAGCGTCGTCTTCGAGAGCGTAGACGCCGAAGATCGACTGCCAGTGGTGAGAAGTTTTATCAGCGAACTCTGCTGAGAGGTCCGTGTCTGAAAATCGACCCTCCAACTCTTCCCGGAACGACCGGGCAGTTTCACATTCCGGTCAAAAGGAATTCCCCTCTCGTCGAGAAAGGACTCGACCTCTTCGCCAGTGGTCTCGACGCTCCGGTTTCGGAACGTAAACCACAGATCCGAGACCCGAACACAGGCCTCACCCAATCGAACGACGGACTGAGCGATCTCGTCCTCCGACTCCAGCCGGCTGACCAATGCGCCTTGAAAGAACTCGACCCCTTGAGTCATGCACACGTCGTTGATGAGCCGCCTTCGCTTTGATGTGATCTGAAGCGCGCCGCTCTGCATCTCCAGCCACCGAAGGGTCTCTCCGTAATCCGTGAGCGTCGCACTGCCTGCACCCTGGCGAAGATACAAATCGACGTAGTCACCGTCGGGATACATAAAAGGCGTCCGGATCTGAAGCAGACCATCACTCTTCTCGCCGCATTCATAGAGTGCCCCCATCTGTTCCCCGAGCTTTTGACAAATCCGGTTCATTCGAAAATCTCCGTCTGCAGGGCAGGAGGTGGGGCGAGTGTGCCATCATGATCTATAAGCGCTTCATCGCAAAATTGTTCCCATACAGCAACGGGCTCGGCGACCGTCGCCGTAATATCATCCGGTTCATACGCCAATTTATCTCGGTAGCAATCCGTCCATCGATGTTTGTGTGTATCACCGATATTTTCACAAGTCGGATTGTGGTGCTTAACTCCCAAGTCGAGGGCATAGACCCGACCGACACCACCGTAGATCAGCGCAAAACTAACTTTTTCTACGATCGGATTGTAACTTCCAGCAACCGAGAGCGGATAGCCATCCTCAGAATCAATGTCAGCACGGAACTTCAGCCACGACACATGATTGTCGCTCTCGCTCCACTCCAAATCACCGTGAATTGTCTTCGTCACATCCCCGAGAATCTCTTCGAAGTCACTCTCTGATAGTGTCATGTCCACACTCTTGTCATAGCCGGCAATTGCATAACTTTCCGCTCCTCATTTCTGGGCACCAGGTCGTTGGCCAGAAGATGGTGCTCCCTCTGCCGCTCATGGCGGATCACCTCTTTGCTGATCTCGCGAAAGGAGTCCTCATCCCCCTGCGATCCGGCGCGGATCAATTTTCGTAGAAGCTTTCCGTTGGCCATATGGACCACCTAATAGAACAAATACTGACTTCCTCAAATCT
>SKPJ01000170.1 GCA_007119595.1 Myxococcales bacterium | reverse complement strand
GAAGAGCCGGCACAAACCGAAGAGACCACGGACAGCGAGGAACCGGAACCGGGGCCGGATGCACAAGAAGTGGTGGAATCAGACCCTTCTCCAGAAGCAGAATCGGTGGATGAAACGCTTGCGAGCGACGACATCGTTGAAGAGTTGCCGGGCATCGATCGCTCCAGTCCCTCCAATCTTCCCGATCTCCGAAATTACGGTCCCGGAAATGCCCGGGTGACCGGCCTGGTGCGCACTGACCGCCTCCGCGATACAGATCTGGAACCCCACGTCGACTCGCTTCTGCGGGTGGTGCCCGACTATCGAATCGCCCTGGAGGGAATCGACCTCGATCCGGTCGAGGAATTGGACTCCATCTTCATGGCTTCCGCCAACCCCAACCGATTGCACGAGACATTTCTGGCTGTCCGCCACAGCTTCGAGACCGACGCCTTGCAGGCCCTGCTCGACGAGCGATTCGACGAGCGCATGGAGTGGGAAATCGACGACGATCGTCCGCTTCGCCGACTCGTACCGCCGTCTGTGACCTATCGCGACCCTCGTCGATTGCTATTGGCTCATCCGGGACTGGCCTTGGTCGGTAAACCGGCCTGGTTCGAGGAGCTCATCGGCCCCGTCGACGAGGAATCCGACCTCGGGCGAGAACTCGCCGGAGCCGACGGCGCCCCCTCCGCTTTTACCCTACTCGACGGATTGTCCAGAATCGAAGAGGTCGCCGAAGAGGAGGAAATGCTGGTGCTCTTCAGTGCCTATGGGTTTCGCCTGCGCGACATCCCGATGGTCGGCGATATCCCGCCTTTCGAGGCAGCTCGCCTGGCCATCCGAAACGCCGAAAACCCGGAGCTGACCATCGATCTTCGGCTGCGCGACGAGGCGACGGCCCGGCAATTGCACCGCGATTGTCCCCAGCTTCGATCCCAGCTCATCATGGTACTTCGCTTTATGGGACTCGCCGATGTCGTTCGTCCGCTGGAGTGCACCCTCGACGGTCCCTACGTCATCATCGAGGGCACCTACGCCGGTGAGGATGTCCAGCGCTTGTTGGAGCGTGCTGAACCGATGATCGAGGCCATCGAACCCCGCTCACTGCGCGGGTTGCCCGAGCCGCCACAGCCCGAAGAAGATGTCGACGAAGAAGATGCAGAAGCTGCAGATGATGAAGAGGCAGCCGAATCCGGGTCCCCTGCCGAACCCCAAGGCGCCCAACCCGACGAATCATCGCTACAGCCCCGGGGCATTCAATTGCCGCACCAGCTACTCGACTCGGCATCCGACACATCCGACCCTTCCGACGAATCGGAGCAATCCGATGTGCCAGCCGAGTAATGCGACCAGTAAATACGTTTAAAACTCACCGCGCACACCGCCGAATAGTTGTCTTGGAACCCCGGGTTGGATTCCTCGGGGCGCCCGGGAGGCAATATAGGTCTCATCGAGCAGATTCTTGCCGGCGACAAACCAGGTTATCCCCCAGGGCTCGTGAGTGTATCCCAGCCGGGCATCGAGTAGAAAATAGGGGTCGATACGTCCGGCGAGCCCGTCGGCGGTGGGCTCCTCGGTATTTTGGAGATCCGTGTATTGCTCGCTGATGAATATTCCGCTCACCTGCGCTGAGATACCGAGGGGATGGATCAGGCGCAGATCGGATGACAGGCGATGCTCCGGGGCATAGGGAATGCGGTTTCCAACGAGATCTTGTGCCCAGGCATCTCCAAATTCGGCGTGTACCCAGGTATAAGCGACGCTAAGCGGCACCTGAATATCCATCCCCGCCAGTGTCGCCGCATCGAAGGTCACATCGGTCTCCACCCCGTATTGCAGCGTCTCTCCGGCATTGACCAGCCCACCGGGATCGGCGGCGGTGGCCCCGGCCGCTTCGGCGGGCGGAATGATCTGATTGGAAAAGTCGAGGGCAAATCCGGTCACCTGCGTGGCCAGCCAATCCTCGAAGTGCCCGCGAATACCGAGTTCGTAATTGATCGAAAATTCGGCGTCGAGCTCCAATAATTCGCCGTCACCGGTCACCGAATCCTTGGTGCGCGGTGGCGAAAATCCGCGATGGACTCCGGAAAATAGCGTCCATTCGTCGGTGAGACCGTAGGATACGCCGATGCCGGGAATCAGCGCCAACACACGGTCGTCGTTAACCCGTGGCGGGTCGAGATCGGTGGGCTCACCGTCGACGCGAGTTCGATGGATCTCTCGCTCATTCCAGAAGCTTTCCACCCGAAGGCCCGGCGAGACTTTGAGTCGTTCGTCCATAAACAAGAATCGATTCTGGCCATATCCCGCCAGGGCCAGCCCGCGCCGGGTTTCATCGTCGCGAATCATCTCGAAGTCCGGATCACTGACCGAGGTAATCACCCGCTGTTCCAGCGCCATCTCGCCGTGCAGGCGCGCTCCGACGATCAGTTCGTTGTCGATGTCACCCAGGCTGTAGTCGATGGTTGCTCGCGGCTCGACCCCTCCGATATAAAATTCCCGGTTTCGCCCTCCCATATTGTCGCCCAGATAAATGGCACTGCCGTCGTCGGGCCGGATATCCGTGTCGAGAATATCGTTGCCGGAACCGTCGATAATTCGCTCGTAATCATCGCCCTCATCTCGGCGATCGAAGTCCTGCCGATTCCAATTGCGCGTCACATTATGACCGTAGACCGTGGTCTCAAATAATATATTGGCGCCGATCAGATGTTCGTAGCTCGCCGAGGCGGCAAAGCGGCGCACCGGCAACTCGTCATGGATCGCAAAATTATCGCGTGGATTATTCTCAAATTGCGGCGTCGTTAATCCCAGGTAGGTGGAGTTGGAAAACTCGTCGTAAAAATGAAGCTTCAACCCCAGACTCGACACATTGGATAGCTCATATCGAAAGCGGCCCGTCACGTCGGTGAAATCCAGATTCAAGCCCCGCGGCCCGTCGAATCGCTGATGCACGACTCCCAGCCGATATCCGAGATCTCCTACCGTATCGCCGACAGATGCCTGACCGTGGAGATATCCGAAATTGCCACCGCGCAGTTCACCGGTCACGGTCAGCTCCTCCGGGGGGGCAGCCGTGATATAATTGAGCACTCCGCCGATGGTCTGGGGCCCGAAGAGCACCGACCCCGAACCCTTGACCAATTCGATGCGCTCGACGCGCTCAATGGCCGGCGAGTAGTACAGCTCCGGCTCACCGTAGGGCGCCATTGCGATGGGTACGCCGTCCTCCATCACCAGCAGATTGCGTCCCCGAGAGGGATCGAGACCG
>SKPJ01000385.1 GCA_007119595.1 Myxococcales bacterium | reverse complement strand
GCCATCCACTCAGGTTCACTGGACAAGTATCCCCGTTTTCGCGAACCTCTTTCTGAGCGTGTCGCAACCCGCATAAGGCGGGTTTTAACGCAACTACGAGTCATTCAATGCCCCTTGAATAAAACCGATCTTCGGTACGCCTCGGGATGATGCGAAAGTGCTAAAAATTACAGGAGTCAACTGATGTTTCGAGATGGGCTGGTGACCAAAATACTCTTCACCGTATTCGTGACCATCGCCGCGATAGTGGCGTGCAATGTAAGCGATGATACCAATTTCAACGCCGATGAGGCGGAGTGTATCGCCGACGGCGAATGCACTGGTGAAGCGGGAGTTTGCATCGATCAGCAATGCGTGGGGTGCGACACCGACGACCATTGTTTTGACGGGGTCTGTCATGAGACGCAATGTGTTACCTGCGTGGAGGACATCCACTGCTCGGGAAGCTTCGTCTGCGTCAACCACGAGTGCTTCGAATGCGATCGTGATTCCGATTGCAGCAATGGTGTATGCGTCAACGCCCAATGTGTGGAATGCGATCGCGACAGCGACTGCCCCAATGGAGTATGCAATAACGCTCAATGCGTCGAATGTGTCAACAACTCCGATTGCCCCGACGGAGTTTGCCTCAACGAATCCTGCGTGGAGTGCATCGAAAATGATGACTGTAGTGGAGACGACATCTGTCACGGATCGGAATGTGTCTCCGGTTGTGAGGAGATCGATTGCGGAGACGGTGGAACCTGCATCGATGACGGTGCAAATACGACGTGCGAATGCGACGACGGCTTTGTTTTGGGCGACGATGACAAATGCCAGGCCTGCGACTGCGAGGTCGAAAATGGCACCGGCGAATGCGATTCCAGCGGCACCTGCACCATCACATCCTGCGACCCCGGCTTCTCCACCCAGGATGATGACCCGGAAACCGGCTGTGAATGCGGCGACGAGGATTCGCCGGACCCCGTTAATTTTACCGATAGAAATTGCGACGGGCTCGACGGTGATATGTCGACCGCCGTATTCGTCTCCATCTTCGGCGACGACAATGATGACGGCAATCCCGCCCGTCCCGTCCGAACTATTCAGCGCGGCGTCGATATTGCAACCACCACGCCTGGGCTGGACAACGTATTCGTCGGGGGAGGGCTGTACGAAGAACGAATTGAAATCACCTCGGCGGTCAGCATTTACGGGGGGTATCGAGACGAGGGAGCCGGTGAATGGGATCGGGGCCCGCAACACGAAACCATCATCGATACCACTGGGATGGCGGTCGGACACAAACCGGTACAGATAACCGGTATTTCAGGTGATATGGAACTCCAATTGCTGACCATCAAAGCTGGCGATGCCACCACCAGCGAATTCTTTACCCAGGGACCTCCACCGCAGAAGTCGGCTCCCAGCTCCTCGATCGGGATCTACCTGTTCAACAACAGCGGCCATGTCGATGTCTCCCACGTCGATATCGAAGCCGGGCGAGGAATGGACGGCTCCGATGGCGATCAAGGAGAGCCCGGCGAAGTCGGTATCGACGGCAACTCCCCCTCCGACAACGAGCCCCGTTTGGGCGCTGAGGAAACGCTGCCCAGTTCGGGACTTTCCTGCGAATTTGGTGGTGATCGGCCCACGCCGGGCCAAGCCGGCGGCGACGGTGGTGTCACTCCTCCACAAGGCGACGAAAGTCTACGGGATGGAGCTGCCGGAGGGAGCATTACCGTCGGCGGCACTACGACACAAGGAGGCGAGGGGGGAATTGGTGAGATCGTTGAATCATTTTGTACGACCCATGACGATAAAGCCGGCAGTGAACCAGGAGATGGGGACGACGCGCCGGAGATCGACAATGACGGAGAAGACGCTGAAGCCACCACCTCCGACGCTCATTTCATCGTCGACGACCCGGTCACCAAGGTGCTGTATCGCGGCGCCGACGGGCTTCAGGCCGGGCCCGGCGATGCGGGTCGCAGCGGCGCCGGTGGCGGCGGATCGGGGAGTTACCGGAGTGAAGAGTGCGACAACCTCAACGGCGGCGGCGGTGGCGCCGGCGGACTCGGTGGCTGTGGCGGCGAAGGCGGCTATGGCGGAATCGGTGGGGGAGGCTCCATCGGCATCCTCGCCTACTCCTCGTCGGTAGCCATCCTCGATACCAGCATCCAGACCGCACGCGCAGGCGATGGTGGAAACGGCGGCCAAGGCGGTGAAGGTGGCCAGGGCGGTGAAGGTGGCGCCGGTGGCCCAGGGGAGAGCGAGGGTGAGTTCTCGGCCGACGATGGCGGCTCCGGTGGCGATGGCAGCCCGGGAGGCCAGGGCGGTCAAGGCAGCGGCGGCGAGGGCGGTCCCTCCGTCGGCATCCTCCACGATTCCGATGCCGAGATCGAAACCGAAGACGTCACCTTTGACATCGGCCGCAGCGGCTCGGGAGGCGATGGAGGTTCGAACGGCAAGGGACCGGACGGTCCAGAGCAAGAGATCCTCGAATTGCCGACCCAGTGACGACCCTAATCTACGATTCCGGCTAAGAAAACGGTATCACCTACAGGGTTTCAGTGACCTTCTGTAACCCTGCTGGATAATCCGGATCGAGGCCTTGTCTCACAGCGAGTTCCAACGCTACCTGTTGTGATAGATAAGCGAATACAATCGGTCGCGCCCATCGCTTTTGCGGCAACTCCAGTTGCAGCACCGGCGCTGCCGATGCTCCGTTTTCCCGGTAGTAGTCCAGTCCGATCACCGCAAATGGGGTGTTTCGATTCAACAGCCCCTTCGAGAGGGCAGAGAAGCTACCGGCGGGCTGGTTGGCATCGGAGAAAATCACCGCTCGATCGCGATGATCCAAGGAGCCAATATGTCCATGTTGAATCTCGGCAGCGGACCATCCGGTAGAGTCGAGGCGGGCACACTCGCGGCATTTCAGGGCCGCATCGCGGGCCGCCGCCATCGACGGTCCCCGTGCAATCCAGGCCACCGTGCGCGCATCACCGATGAGATCGGCGAGTTCTTTGGCGACCTCCCGTTCCTCTAAAGCACGAAGGCATTGAGCCAGTTCCGGGATCGCCGCCTCCACATCAAACCCCAACAGCGCCGCCGAGGCCAACAATTGGGCATTGAAACTCTTCGTCGCTGGTACGGCACGCTCGTCCCCCACATCGAGGTGCAATAACGAATCCGTCGATTCCTCCAGGGCACAGGGCTCACCGCGTTCGGCGTTGGTGACTCCCACCGTATATCCACCGCGATCGACGATCCACTGCGCAGCACGCGCAATATCGGTGCTCTGGCCGGAGGCCGAAAAGACCAGTGCCGCCGTATCCGACCAATCCGCCCTGGGAACATCGATGGTCGTCAGCCAGGGGCGAAATCTAACTGCCTGTTGTCCGGTGGCCAAACCGTACAGAAGCGAAGCATATACACAGGCATTCTTCGAACTGCCCCGACCCAATAAGGCCAACCGCGATCGGCGTTGAATGACCTCCCGCAACGGCTCGGCAGCGGACATCCAATGGGTCGCCCGGGCCTCAAAGACGTCGGGTTGATCAGCGATTTCACAGGTCATACGCCACTGGCGCGTCATAGGTGAACACCTCCAAATACGGATGATCAATTGTCGTCGAGTTCCGGTTTTGAACGACGCCTGGCCGTCCAATAAAACTCCGCTGCAACTCCGTCATGCGTTCGCGTCGACAGGGCGGATCGAAGATTGTCGTCGTCCTCAAACAAAATGGGCACCTGACTGGTATAGTGCTGGATCAACTCCGCCTTGTCCTGCGGATCGAAAGCGACGTAAAAACAGCCCTGTTCCACCAGGCCCAATCGATCCAGTGCCTTTTTCGGAGCATCCTGAAAGCCCGCGCTATAACTGGGATCGAGCACATAGGGGAAATCCTCGTAGAACAATAATTCAACTTCCTCGCTTTCCAGTCGCAAAGCGTTGTGCGTGGTGATGCTGTGGTCGACGTGGTACCCGATCGACATCGGCGCCACCAAGAGAAGTCGCCCCATGTTCTGGCAGAGTCGCCGCAGCACTAAAAACAACTCTTCAATATGACTTGCATCTTCAATGCGTGGCCGCACGAATTTCTCGCGGGTCGTGCGGTAGATATAGTCTCCGGAAGTGGGACTTCGGCGATAGATTCCATCTTCGAAGCCCAGATGAACGAAATCACAACCGAGGGCATTCATGGCCGCCACATCCTCAAGCCGGCGCTGCGATGGTGTCCCGTAATCGTCGAGATCTGGATTGTGTCGGAATTTTTCCTCTTCCCCCCAGACCGGCGCCGGGGCGGGATTGCCGCAGCAAATGGTGATCACAAGGCGTGAGACCTGTCCGCGCAGATCGTTGAGCAGTCCAAAGCAACTCAGCGCCGCATCGTCGAGATGTGGCGAGAGAACGACCACCCTCTCGTATTGTGACCAGTCGAACGCATCGTGAAGAGATTTGGGCTTCATGCAGATTACTCACAAAACACGGAGAGAAATTACGGAGAAAGTTGGGGTATCCAATCTTCGTAGGCTGATCGCGCTCGCTCGAGCATATCGGAGGCCATCGTCGAACTGTCGACGAGCGGGTTCGCCGAGAGGGCATCCATCATTTGTTTGAAGCGACCGGTGACCGCTGCTTGTGCGGTGCGCCGCTGGTAGGTCTCGAGTTGTTTCAATAAAGCCCGCGATCGTTGGGGTATCGGCGGCGCCGCGGTGCGCACCACGCCGTCGCTGCTTACGCTGACGAAGGACTCCACAACCGTGGCATCGTCGAATTCTCCAATCAAGCCTCGGTTGGGAATATTGAGCACCAAATCCACAGGCTCTTCCGACGATAGGGCCGCCAGGACGTCGACCGCCATGTCACCGAATCCCGATGAGCCGCGGTGATGCTCGAGTTGCGGCTTGTCACGGCGAGATTCTTCTTCGAAATGCCTATAGTACTCATCCAACCCCTCGAGTATCACTTCAGATCGGGGTTTTACCTTCTTCAACAACTTCACGAAGCTCTTCGGCGATTCGTAATAGGGCAAATAGGAGTTCGGCCACCGGCCGTCATAACGGGCTGCCATCTCAGCACAATGAACGAATCGCGCCTTGTGTTCCTCGTCGAAATAGTCCGGTGGTGATACCTCGTAGGCGCGGTCTGGCAGTGGCGATCCGTCGAACCGGATATTGTGATACCAGGTGGCGTGATTGAGCCCGGAACATGAAAAATCGACGGATACGTCATCCGGAAAGCCGAGGGCGTCGGCCAGAGAGTGCAGATCTTCTTCGAATTGATCGCATAGGGCGATGACATTTAGCTCCGTGCGATCGCGCAACGCCTGGGCGACGATATTGGTGGGATTGGTGTAGTTGAGCCAAATGGCATCGGGAGCTTGTTGAGCAACATCATCGGCCAGCTCCAGGGCCGCCGGTATCGATCTCATCGCAAAGAAAAACCCCCCGGGACCGACGGTCTCTTGCCCCGGCACATCGAACTCCAGGGGAAGCGCTTCGTCGTTTCTGCGGCACTCAAATCCTCCCGGACGGGAGCTGTTGAGTAAGATATCGATATCTCGGACGGCAACGCGGCGATTGGTGGTCGCCTCCACCTCAAAGGGAGCCCCGGCGGCTCGTGCCATCTTCCGGCACAGATTGGCGACCAACTTCAGTCGGTCATCTGCGATATCGTAGAGCCGCACCAACTCCAGATCATGGCGATGACAATCGGCGATCAATGCCTTGACCAGACCAGGCGTATAGGCGCTCGCTCCGCCGACGATGAGAAAATGCTTGAGCATGATCGAACCCCGTCTCTTGTCTAGCTGTGAATTTGCAACTCTTCGAATACCGTTGGGTCTTGAACGACACCGCCGCGCAAACCGACGACGATGCCCGCGACCTCCGCGGCTTGTTCAATGGCTCGTCGTGCATTCAACCCGGATAGTCGGCCGGCGATATAACCGGCCCCGAAGGCATCGCCGGCACCGGTGGCGTCGACAAAACGCTCCACAGGGCGCACCGGCACTTCGAGGAGATGACCATCGATATGAGCGAGGACCGGGTCCGAGCCGTTGGTGATGATGATGTCAGATGCAGCGCAGCGTAGAGGCGGCAACAAACCAACGCTGGACTCGGGTGAGGCAGTCACGGCGCGGCGAGCCTCGGCTTGGTTGAGTATCAACAGGTCCCAGATCGAGGAGTCGTAGTCGCTCAATTCATCCAGTCTTTCGGGCGCCCAACTTCCGGCGACACTGACGTAGGCGCCAGCATCTCGCGCCGACCCGAGATGGCGATGAAGCTCCCCTGCCTCTTTCAGGCCCGGGACGTGAATCCAGTCGAAATCAACCAGCGAAGGGCAGTCGTTCAGCGCGCCCGGTAGAGCTCGGCTGATGAACCCGCGGTCGCCCCCCGTGGAGCGAACCAACGAGATGGCCGGGTCGTCTTCGACGGACCAGGTTCTGGCGCTGATCTCCAGGCGCTGGAGGCCGGCGCGGACGGCGGCGTCCGTCGCTCCCCGGCCGCTCGGATGGGCGACCGTGGTATCGACGCCCAGTGCCGATGCGACGGAGGCCGGGTTGAGCGCTCCGCCTAGGCCCACACCGATATCATCGACGAATCTCTCCTTTCCCTGGGGAATCTCCGACACCTCGGGGGGAAGAAAGACCTCGAAATAGATGAGGCCCGCCACGCAAAATCGGGATGCCAACTTCGACCCTTTTTTTGCAATGGTCATCGAGTCACTCCGCGTGTTGTTTTCGTTTCTTCGCCACGGTCCAATTCATCCATCGATAGCACATGGGTTCCGCCCCACAATCCGGCACTTCCCCCGACGATGAGAAGAGCCCCGGCAACGCCGTTTCCGATCAAAATCCACTGGTGCAAGCCGGCGAGCACGGCGACCGTACCGCCGCAAATTGCGACCCAGATTCCCAGCCTTCCCGCAATCTGACGCAGCCCCTGTACACGGGAACGATCGGGCCACACCCCGATGGGCTCCACCTTGTCCATAAAAGCCTCCAGAACCTCGTCATCGGGATTGGGCCCCAGCACCATCCCCGCGATCATGCCCAGGACGCTGCCCACGGAGATGATGATCAACTCGATTTCGAAGGGAATCTCCGTAAATCGCAGTGCCAGGGCCACACTCAGGCCGGTACCTATCGCCGCCAACTCGGCACTGGCGTTGATGCGCCACCACATCCACCGAAGCGCCGTCGAGATACCGAGGGCAGCGCCGATGATGGCCACCCAACGCCAGGCCTGGCCGATGGTCTCAATCTGAAATGCGATCATTACGGCGAGCACTACAAACCCCACCACCGAGATACGAGCCACGAGCATCTGCCGTCGATCCGTGGCCTCCGGGTCAGCCCACAAATAGATGTCATTGACCACGTAGGAAGCCCCCCAGTTGATATGGGTATCCAGTGTACTCATGAACGCCGCCAACAGACTGGTCAACAAAAGTCCCAACACCCCTGGAATCAACAATTGGTCCATCAAGACGGGATAGGCCATCTCCCGGTCCTCACCGACGACGGTCGCCGCCCCCTCGAAGACCTGCTGCTCGGCGCCGATGGGAATCATCACCAGGGCAACCAGGGCGACGATGAACCACGGCCAGGTGCGAACGATATATTGCAGGACGATGAAAAATAACGACGCCTGACGGGCGTCCTTGGCACTGCGGCACGTGTTGAGGCGCTGCATCATATAGCCCCCGCCATCGGCCGGGAAGTTGGCATAGGACTGCACCATCAAATAGGCGGCAAAAACGGTGGCCAACAGCACCGGTGTACTCTGCAGCAATTCCATTCCCGCCCAGTCGCCACCGGCGCCGATCCACTCGACGCTCACTTCTGGAAAAAAGGAGAGATACTCCTCGGGGTCGTCGTAATGGGCCGCCAGTCCCTCGTGCAGTCCGGCGCGCCCGCCGACGGCATCCCAGGCCACCCAGGCAAACCAAAAGCTCGCCACAAGTCCGAGTGTCAACTGAATGAGATCGGTGAAGATGACACCCCGTATGCCCCCCAATACGGAGTAGATGCCAACCAATACGAGCAACACCAAAATGGTCAACCCGTCCGACGGATCTCCCAGCGCTGTCCCGGCGGGCCACCAGGTCGCCATCCACTCGTAGACCGTCGGAAGCCAGCGATCCCAGTGGAAGAAGGGCCCGCAGATTTTGACCATCGCGTTCAGGACCCAGCCGAGGATGATTCCATTGAAGAGCAACCCGTACACCACGGCGCGCGTGCTACGAAGTACGCGGCCGTCGCGCCCCGAATAACGCAACTCCACCAGCTCGGCATCGGTCAGTACGCCGCTCTTCGACCACTTCGCAGCGAAAAATACAAAGGCCCCTGCGTGGACTCCGATCCAGGCCAGCCACAGCCAATTGCCCGACAATCCCCGGGCCGCCGTTTCTCCGGTGACCACCAGCGGGGTGTCGGCGGCAAACGTCGTCGCAGCAATCGAAGCGCCGGCCCACCACCAGGGCAGGGAGCGCCCGGCGAGAAAATAGCTCTCCTTGTCGGTCTGCGCCAATTCCCTCACAAAGAAGCCCACGCCCAGCGCAAAGAGGAGATACACTCCCAATATCACCCAGTCGATCAAGTGAAGGCCGGTCTGTGGCTCCATCTCAACCTCGGATCGAATTCGAGCGCTATCCGGTGCGTCGTTCAGCTCTCACCGAGCACCATTACTCACTTGTTGCTTGCTGCAGAAATTGCTCTCCCCAGTGATGAACGTCCTTTGAGGAGACGATATCGAAGAGCCGGGACGTGCGAACGCTGCGCTCATCCTCGTTGAGCGATAGCGCGCGATGGAGGACCTTCGCCATCTCCGCCGAGTGGTAGGGATTGGTCAACAGGGCGCCGTGCAACTCCACGGCTGCCCCTGCGAATTCCGACAAGATCAAAACCCCATTTTCTTCGCTCAATCCCTGGGTGGCGACGAATTCCTTGGCCACCAGGTTGAGGCCGTCGCGAAGTGGTGTAATCCATGCGATGTCGCAGGCAGCATACATGGCGATCACCTCCTCAAAGGGAAACGATCGAAAGAAATACCGAACCGGTGTCCACTCCAGGGTGCCGAAGCGCCCGTTGATACGTCCCACGGCGCGCTCCACCTCGTCTCGGATCTCATCGTAGGCGCTCATCCCCTCCGCCGGGGGGGTGTGGATGGTCATCAACACCACCTCGTCTCGGTATTGCGGATGCTCCTCGAGCAACTGCTCGAATGCACGCAGCTTCTCCAGCGGTCCTTTGACGTAGTCCAATCGCTCCACTGACAGGATGGCCGTTCGATCCTGAAACTCAGCGTTCATCTCGTCGATCTTGGCGGTGATCGGCGGGCGCTGCAAAATCTCCTCGATGTGATCGACGTTGATCCCGACCGGATGGGCGCCGACGCGCAATTCTCGCCCCCCGACTTCGAATCGGGTGACCATCTCATCGATGCCCATTGCGCAGCCGTAGGTCAGAAATCGCGGAGCACAGGGCCGGCGCTCCAAGACCTCCAAGGAGGCGTGGGAGCGAACGACACCCACGAAGTTTTCGACGTAATGGGGGATATGAAAGCCCACATAATCACATTGCAACAAGCTGCTTATGATCTCCCGTCTCCAGGGCAGGATGTTGAACACATCGGGCGGTGGAAAAGCAGTATGATGGAAAAAAGCAATCTTGAGATCGGGACGCATTCGCCGCAACATTCCGGGGACCAGCCACAGATTATAGTCGTGGATCCACACCACTGCTCCGTGCTCGGCACTGGTCGCCGTTCGCTCGGCAAATAACTCATTGATCTCGACGTAGTGCTCCCATTGTTGTTGCTCAAACGATGCGTAGCTCGGAAAGGAAAAGATCACCGGCCACAGTGCCTCCTTGGAAAAAGTCTTATAAAAGACGTCCACATCGTCGTTGGTCAATGGGATCCGGGTACACGTCAGATCACTGAGGTTGTCGTCATCGAGCTTTACGTTGGATTCGAACCCCTCGGGATCGCGACTTTCGCGGGGGGACCAGGCGATCCAAGATCCGCGGTAACCACTCTGAAAAAAGTCCAATAATGTGGGAATGATGCCATTGGGGCTGCTCGGTGGCTTGCGCACCAGCTCCCCTTGATCGTTTTGCTCTTCTTCGAAGGGAAGCCGGTGATACACCATGACCAATTGGGCGTCTCCCGACGCCGCTTCCGCGGCCTGCACCGGTCCCTTGATACGACGCAGGGGCTCGAAATTTTCCAAGGCCTCGAGAATCCCCTCCGCACCGTGGCCTTCGGCCAGGTACACCCGCTCGTTTTCCCGGACTCGTTGCTTCAGCAACGGCTCGGCATTGCCCACCACGATTCCCTTAAAGCCCTCTTCGTACATCGAAAGATCGTTGAGCGTGTCGCCGGCGACGATGACGTCATCCAGCGAGCCACCTTCGTGTTTGACCAATTGCCGCAACGTCGAGCCCTTGTTGACTCCCGGCGGCAACACATCGACGTAGCGATCGGCGGAAAAGAGAAGCTGACAACCCAATTCATCGACGACCCTTTTCATCTCGTCGTCGATCTCGTCGAATTCAGCGAGAAATGAACAGCGGCGCTCCTGCGGTACGTCTTGGCGTTCCAGACAATCGAATGATTTCAAGGCCCGGACGACGGCCAACGTCCCCGGCCAGCGCTGCGCGATCATCGACTGCAAAGGCTGCACCGGCTGTAGAGACTGACCGTCGACGACGGTCGCTCCCACATCGGAAACGATATAATCTGCCTGTGGAAAGGTGGGATCACTCAACAGAGGCATCACCGACTCCAGGCCACGTCCCGTCGCCAGTACCAGTCGGATATCTTCGCGGTCCTCGATGAGCTCGTATAGCAATTGACGGGATTTCTCATCTCCGCCCAAAAACGTTCCGTCCAGGTCGAACGCAAATATCAAGGTATGCTCCTTGTGCTTTGGCCCTGTGAATCGATTGCGCCCCCAATGGCACGGCATGCGGGATCAACCGTTGCGCGCTGCAACAGCGAGTTCAATGATCAACACCCTACATTTGACTTCATTAATAGATTGTTAAGGGAAAGAGGGGGGCTGAATCAAACGCCACGGCTTCTATTCCCTAATCAGGGACTGAGCCAAAGGCCAGTAGGTTCGGGACGAGGCATGCCCGAAGGCCCCTCCCAACAACCCCACTCTGACTGTCATATACAGCCACCCGTTCTATACTGTTGAGCATCCCGGCGACGTTCAGTCCGCCCGGTCTGTCTTTCGCGCAACGACCCACAGGGCATGGATCATCCCCGGAAGCACGCCGAGTAGCGTCAGCAAGATATTGAGCCAGAAGTGAAACCGAATGCCGACGGTCAAAAAGACCGCCAGCGGCGGCAGAATAAAGCAGAGGATGATTCGAATCAGCGTCACGATCGGGTACTCCTGATAGAGGTTCGTGTCGGCCATTGGCCATGGTGAGACACCGTCGATTTGCGCTACAATCAAAAGCACCGGCCACCGGGGTTTCAAGGCTTTTCTGCGAGCAATTTTGGAATCGATTGGACCCGTGGTTAACTATCATTTGGTTCACAATCTTCTATATCCCTCGGAAGAATTTTGGTGAATGCAATCGATTGACTGGTTTACAGGTTTGAGGAGAATTCGAGATGGGCGAGACAGACAAGATAGACGGTCCCGATCTGACAAAGGGAGTTCCACTCTCGAAGTTGGAGGAGAACAAGCCCTTTTTGGGCGTTGTCGATGATGACCCGGTGGTCGTCGTCAAACGAAGGGATCAATTATTCGCCATCGGCG
Organism: Myxococcales bacterium; assembly: GCA_007119595.1. GTDB lineage: Bacteria > Myxococcota_A > Bradymonadia > Bradymonadales > Bradymonadaceae > SLJM01. Next base: position 20,666 of record SKPJ01000385.1, on the reverse strand, counting down.
CTCGCTGCACTCATTACGGGGGACCACTGGAGAAGGGATTGGTCGTCGACGGGACCATTCGCTGTCCCTGGCACCACGCCCAATTCGATCTCGAAACCGGAGAGGCGATCGGAGCGCCCGCTTTTGGGGCCACCGGTTGCTATCCCGTAGAGATCGATGGCTTTCACTTTCGAGTGCTTCCCAAGGACACATCGGAGGAGTTGGCCGACGACGAAAGTGAATCCACGGCGCCGACTCCGGCTGAAGCAATCGTCATTATCGGCGCCGGTGCGGCCGGTGCGGCAGCCGCCGAGACCCTTCGCAAGGAGGGTTTTTCCGGATCCATCACCATGGTCGGCAGCGAATCATCGGGCCCCGTCGATCGCCCCAATCTATCGAAGGACTATCTGGCCGGAAACGCCCCGGAGGAATGGGTTTATCTCGGCGGTGAAAAGCGTTGGCGGGACCTGGACGTGGAGCTCATCAGCGGTGATTCGGTCACGGCCATTGACCGCAGTGCTCAAACCGTCATTACCGGAGCCGATCGCGAGCTCTCCTACGATCGGCTTCTTATTGCAACTGGAGCCGAACCGATCGTACCACCCATCGGAGGCTTGGAGTCCACACTTCACTTCACATTGCGATCACTTCAGGACTCACGGGCGATCATCGACGCCGCCGATGGTGCTGAGCGAGCACTCGTGCTCGGAGCGAGCTTTATCGGGCTCGAGGTCGCTGCGTCACTTCAAAAACGTGGACTCCACGTCGCCGTGGTTGCACCGGAGTCACTTCCCCTGGCGAGAGTCCTGGGTGATGAGGTGGGAGCACTGGTACGGGACACCCACGAGTCGAAGGGCATCGAATTTCATCTCGGTGCAAAGCTCGAAGAACTCGACGGTGGAACGGCACGGCTCAGCAGCAATGCCGAAGTGTCTTTTGATTTCCTCGTCCTCGGCGTCGGCGTCACCCCGCGCACCGAGCTCGCCGAAGCCGCGGGACTCGAGGTCGACAAGGGCATCGTCGTCAACAGTGGCTTTCAAACCAATGACCCGGCAATCTATGCCGTCGGTGACGCCGCGCGCTATCCCGACCCCTACACGGGATTACCGACCCGGATCGAACACTGGGTCGTGGCCCAGAGACAAGCTCAATCAGCGGTCCGCAATTGGCTCGGCACCGGTCCCGATTCCTTCCGGGATATCCCCTTTTTCTGGAGTCGTCATTTTGGCCTGACCATTCGTTATGTCGGCCATGCTTCCGATTTCGACGAGATCAGCGTCGACGGATCGGTGAGCGATAAGGATGCCACCATCGGGTATTTATGCGAGGGTGAGGTCCGCGCCGTGGCGACCATTGGACGATCCCTGGACGGGCTACGTGCCGAATGGGCGCTTGCCGAAGGCGATCAACAGCGCCTTCGCGAACTCGTCGGCTATTGAGTGGGAAGACACACGCTTTTTTTGCGTCATTGCTCAGCGCAACCAGATCTCGTCCACCCGTCCCAGCAGCCGGGCATTGCTATAGGCTTGGTCCAGGGTCAGACAGGTGGCGACGCGATAATACTCATCCATCCTTTCGATCACTGCTGCGAGATCGGGCTCGCAAGGGTGCCGAAGGCAGAGAGGGAGGAGCAATTGTACGCGACCTCGATGATATTGAGGTACGGCGATGCGGTAGTTTCTGCACACTCGCTGTACTGCATTTTCGAATGCACCGGAGAGAAGATTCTGGAGTTGAAAGGACCCGTAATTGGCGAAGTCATCTGGAAAACGCTCGCGATTTTCAGCGATCAGATGTTCCGCATTACGTCGCAACTCCATCGCCGGATTGAAGACGAAATCTTCGGCACATTCAATGTAGTTGGCCATCTCCGGCAATTCGCTAAAACGCGTCATTCGCACGTCGCCTTTGCGAACAAAGCCCTGAAAATACCAGGGCTGCCGCTCGGGAATCTTATTCTCATCAAAGAGCGCAAAGATTGGCTCCTGCTGTTCGGTCACCAGGCCCGTATTGAAACAGGCGGCCAGATCGTCTGCGGCAAAGGCAATTTTGCCTTCTTCCTCAATCCGATTGAACGTGTGGATGATGTAGGCGTAGAGAATGGGGCGTGGAAAATCACTTTTGGTGTAGCGGTACTCCCAATCTTCGTGCTCCGCTAGTTCTTCTAATTCGACCAGGTGATCAGCGAAATCTGGAAGAAATGCGAATTCTTTAATCGGGGGTAAAGAGTGCTCATTCATAGTTTTCCCTATTGGAGGCCAGAGACGCCGGCCCCCCGGCACAATGCGCCGGACATGTCTAAGTTATTAATGATGCAAAACACGCACCTGATGGCCGACAATGCGCACGAGCGAGATAAATGTCAAGGCCTGTAACGTTGAAAACCGCGCATAAAATAGGGACTTATGGATGACAGACCTGAATTTCCCCCATTTCCTTCGTGTTATTCCACATCGATATCGGTGTTCGATTCGCTCTCGTCGCCGCGATAAATAGAGGCGGTATCGTCTGTGCGCCGACTCGAAAGTTCGGACACTTCATCGCCTCCCTTTCCTTCGATTGCCAGATCTTCGGTGGCCAGCGACTCGACGAGCACCCCCGTTCCCTCACCGATAGAATCGGCTACGGAAATCACTGCCACCAAAAGAGCGAAAAGAATGATAATTTGGAAGATGATGAACCAAAAATTCGGAGATCGTCGTCGAGTCGTTCGGCGGCGACGATGAGCCATGGACAGACCTCTCTGTCAGAGATGTTCGATGCGGTCGGGACAGTGTTCGCCGGAGGATCGAAGGCCGCGGATATGCATCTCCAGACGGGTCCGGCCGCGGAAGGTGGCAAAGCGCGGAACAAAGGCCACCGACACACGCTGATTGAGCAATGGGCGGTCATCGGCCATAGAAAATCCTATACCCTCCAGCGAACCACTTCCGTCTCGAAATTTTGCCTTCAGATGATTTTTTCCGACCACTCGAACACGGGTGGCTTTGCTTTGACGACAGAGTAACACCGGCTCTCGATTTCCGATTCCGAAAGGGCCCAATCGCGTCAGATCACGTCCGAAGCTCACATCGAGTTCGGAGAGCTCAACTTCGCAATCGATCTGAAGTCGCGGGCGGGGAAGACCCTTTTCATCGAGGGTGGCACCGAGGGCATCGTCGAGCCGGTCGCGCAGATCATCGATATTCGTCTCCCGAACCGAGAGTCCAGCAGCAGCGGTATGTCCTCCGAAGGTCTCGAGCAAATCGGAGCTCGAACGAAGAAGCTCGATGACGTCGATGCCGTTGATGCTTCGCACGCTGCCTTTGCCGACGCCATCCTCGTCGATACCAACCAGAACAGCAGGGCGGTGGTAGCGCTCGACAAGTCGACTGGCCACGATCCCCAACACTCCTCGGTGCCACTTGCGCTCGGCGACCACCAGCATCTTTCGACCGGCCTCGTATTGCGCCTCGGCCAGGGGCAGCACCTTCTCCAGAATATCGCGCTCACATGCCTGGCGGCGTTCGTTAAACTCCTCGAGACGTCGTGCCAATTCGATGGCCCGACCATAACTATGGGTGGTCAACAACTCCACGCAGATCGATGCATCGCCCATCCGACCCGCCGCATTGAGCCGGGGAGCCAGCCGAAAGCTGATCGTCTCGGGAGTGACCCGCTTCTCATTGACGTGAGCGCGCTCCATCAATGCCGAAATGCCAGCCCGCCGACGGCTCGCCAAAACTTCCAGGCCATGGCGCACGAAGGTTCGATTGACGTCGATCAGGGGGACGACGTCGGCCACCGTCCCCAGCGCCACCAGATCCAGATATTCCCTCAGATCCGGTTCCGGAATCTGCTCGAATACGCCGTGTTCACGCAATTTGCTCCGAAGCGCCACCAATAGATGAAAGGTGACTCCTACGGCGGCCAATTCTTCAAAAGGGAATTCACAATCTTTTTGAAGGGGATTTAAGATCGCCGCCGCCGGGGGAAGTTGTTCCGGCACCGTGTGGTGATCGACGACCACCACGCGCATACCGAGTTGGTTGGCCAATCCGATCTCCTCCACATTGGAGACACCGCAATCGGTGGTCACGACGAGATCGTATCCCTTCTTGCTGGCCTTTCGGACATTATCGAAATTGAGTCCGTAGCCATCCTGATCTCTGAGCGGCACGTAATAATCGACCCTCGCCCCGAGTTGCTTAAGAAATTGATAGAGCAGCGAGATGCTACAAACGCCATCGACGTCGTAGTCCCCATAAACCAGGATCCGTTCACCGCGATCGATGGAGGTCAAGATCTCGCGAACTGCCGAGTCCATTCCCTTCAACAAAAATGGATCGTGCATCCGGTCCAGAGTGGGGTTTAGAAATTGTTCGGCGCTATCGAGATCCGTAAACCCTCGCCGCAATAAGATCCGGGCCGTCAATGGATGTACGTCGAGTGCGCGCACCAATTCGTCTTCACGCTGTTGGCGCGTTTGATAGACAATCCACTCTTTTCGTCGACGTTTCAAAAGTTCCGAGTCCCGAATTTGCCAAAGCAACTGCCTAGAGCGTGCTACTTCGTGTCCATCCTAAAAAACGAACCTAACAAAAATGCTCTCCACCGTCACAGTAACCCGATGGCCTGCCGGGAAAACAAAAACCCCGGGTCGGCGGACCCGGGGTTCGTTGACGGCTCCGCCGTTGGCTACAAAGGCATCAAACGCGCGCCTTCGGTTCGGGCTCTTCCTCGTCCTCTTCGAGAAGAGCCGCCGTCTCTTGGCGTTCTTTGAGGTATGCATCCATCTTGAGCATCACCGGCGAGGCCACGAAAATCGACGAATAGGTACCGACCACGATTCCCACCATCAGGGCCATGGCGAAATCCTCGATCAACCCGGTGGCGATCAAGGCGATCATCAACACCGCTCCAAAGGTGGTCATCGATGTGATCAGGGTCCGACTCATCGTCTGATTGATCGCCTGGTTTGCGACCTCGACGACGGATTTATCACCCGCAAAATCAAGGTTCTCCCGAATCCGGTCGAAGACGACGATCGTGTCGTTGAGCGAATAACCGATAATGGTCAACAGGGCCGCCACGATGGGCAAACTAAATTCGATATCGAGGATGATAAAGATTCCGAGCGCAATCGTAATATCGTGAGCCAGCGCAGCCACCGCTCCCGGTGAGTAGCGAATGTCGAAGCGGAACCAGATATAGATGAGAATGGCGATCAGAGCGATGATCATGGCCAACATGCCATCATTGCGCAGTTGCTCACCGGCCCGTGGTCCCACCGACTCCAGTCTCTGGACACCACTTCGCTCATCGAAGCGATCACCAAAATACTCTTTGAACCCCGACCTCAGATGTCGCTGCAAATCCTGAAAGGTCAGGGCGTACCAATACTCCTCTCGCTGACCCCGGTTTTGAATATCCACTTCGTCGAGACCAGCGGCCTGCAATGCCTGCCGCAGCTCCTCGTGGCTTTTTTCGGCGGTATAGCGCACCTCCATCCGGTCCGGTTGCTCTTCGATGGGATCCGTACTCTCGTGGTCGCCGAGGGCTGCCAATTCCTCCATGATACGCTCGTAATCGTCGTCGTCGACGATGGCGACATCACGGGTTTGAACCATGAATTGGTTATCCTCTTCTCTGCCGAAGCGCTGCACGAGAGGAGCCGCCAGATCGATGGCTTCGGCGGCGTCTCGCACCTCGTCGTCGCCCACGGAATCCTCAAATTGGAGGATCACTTCCGTTCCGCCCTGAAAATCGATGCCCCAACGCGGTCCGACCAACGCCAGAAGGAGAATGCTGCCGACGAGAAATGCCGCCGACAACCACTTGGTGTATTTTCGTTTCCCCATGATGTCACGATTCGCATCATAGGGATATATCTGCCACATCTTCATAGAAATCTCTTCTGCTTTCTGGATCGCCGTCGTCGTCGACGGCGATTGACTCTCGGTGTCGTTATCGCCGTCCGGTCAGATGCTCAATTTGTTGGTCTTGGTGCGCTCCATCCACTCCACGAAGAGCAATCTCGTGACGTAGACCGCCGTAAACAGCGTCGCCGCGATCCCGATGAGGAGCGTGACTGCGAACCCACGGATGGGTCCCGTTCCGTATTGCAGGAGAACCAACCCGGCGATACCGGTGGTGATATTGGCATCGAAGACGGCCGAATAGGCCTTGCCAAAGCCCTCGTTGATGGACTCCTTCATCGGTTTTCCCGCCACCCATTCCTCGCGAATACGCTCGTAGATGATGACGTTTGCGTCGACCGCCATACCGACGGTCAAAATGATCCCGGCGATGCCGGGAAGGGTCAATGTGGCGCCCAGTCCGGCCAGTACGGCCATGATAAATGTCAGGTTCAACATCAGAGCAACTGTGGAGACCCCACCGCTTCGGCGGTAATAAAAGAGCATGAAGAAAATCACCAGCAGGCTACCAACGAGGAGGGCGCGCATACTGGAATCGATGGATTCCTGTCCCAGTGTCGGCCCCACGAGAGTCTCGAATTGCAACTCGATGGGCGCCGGCAGGGCACCGTGGCGAAGAATGATGACCAGATCCTGTGCTTCCTGCTGAATCTCGGTATAGGACTGCATATCGCCGAGGGTGATGCGGGCACGTCCCAGGGTGATGGGCTCGTTGATGACCGGTGCGCTCTGGACTTCATCGTCCATCATGATCGCAAATCGCTGGCCCACATTTTCGGTGGTGGTCTCGGCGAACATATCGGCGCCGGTGGCGTCGAAGTTCAGTGCCACGTACGGACGGTTGAAGTCCTGATCGATGGCCACACGCGCATCCTGGATATAATCGCCGGTCACTTCCGTGTCGCGATAGATCAAATAGGTCAACCAATAGGAGCGATCCTCGTCGAGAATCCCGGCTTCTTCATCGATATAGACCGGATGGTGCTGATAACCGATGATCCGATCTTCGGGCACACGGCCTTCAAAGAAATCCTGCAGCGCCTCCTTGTCCTGATGTGTAATCGACTGGTAGCCGCCGCCGATGCGGCGCAATTGAAAGCCCTGCGGGAGTTGACCACTGAATTGACTGAAAAATTGATTCGTTCCCTCGTCATCGACCATCTGGAAGCGCAACTGTGCGGTCTGGCCGATGAGATCGCGGGCCCGGTCGACGTTGTCCTCGCCAATCCCGGGAAGCTGCACCACGATGTCGTTGGCTCCCTGTCGGGCAATGGAGGGCTCCGTCACACCGAGCGCATCAATCCTGGAGCGAATCGTCTCGATGGCCTGGGTGATCGCAAAGTCCTGCGTCTCCTCGATATATTCTTCGAACATCTCCATGCGCAGGGTGTTATTGCCTATATCGCTGACCTCGAAATTGGGGAAAAAGCCCATAAAATCGTCGTCCACCAATCTCATGGAATCGCTATCGGCGAATTCGAGGTCGAGATAGATTTCTCCGCGCACATGGCGCACGTCGACGTCGATATCGGGGTTCTGCCGCAGAAGGCGCTCCTCGATGTCGTCCTCCATCCGCTCCAGACGATCCTGGACCGCCCGGTCGACATAGACGTGGTACTGCAGAAGCAGACCGCCCTGCAGGTCGAGTCCCAGGGTTAGAGGTTCGAAGTTTTTCCACTCCGCCTCCTGACCCTCATGCTCCGGAGCTTCCACAAAATGAGAGGCGAACCCCTCAGTGGTCACCGGTTCTCCATCGAGTTGACCCGTCGACCAATCGAGCATGGTCGGGGTCAGCACGTAGAGAGCGGCCACAAATGCCACCAATACGATTCCCCAGCGGTACAATGCACTTTTCATAAAACCGAAACTCCGTTCGGGATGACCATCCCACCACCCGATGGGCAGGGGTTGGTTCCGTTCAATGATTCTCTCTCAGAGCCACTGACCATATGTCGAATGCCGGGCAGCGGCGAGGTAGATTTGCAACCGATCTCCGGGGCACCGGTTTTTTGTGGCACCCACGCAGTCGATGGCATTTTCGATACCTCTTAATCGTCGTCCTTTTCTTCGCCGTCGTCGTCGTCCTCACCGTCTTCGGCGTCACTCAAGAAGTCTTCTTGCATCTTTTGGATCTTATCACGATCGATTTTGATCTTGGTGCCGCGACCGATCTCAAGCTGAAGCAACGGTCCATCGACGGATTTGACGGTGCCAAAAATCCCTCCGGCAGTCACGACCTTGTCGCCCGCTTTCAGCCCTGACAACAGCTTCTGGTGGCGCTCCATTTCTTTTTTCTGCGGCCGAATCAGGATAAACCAGAAGATCAAGAAGATGACCCCGAACATAATGACCGTCGAGATCAGTCCTCCGCCCGCGTCCGCTTGGGCGATGATAAACGTTGCCAAATTCATGTACGTTTTTTCTCCAGATCGGCAATTCCGCGAAACACAGCGTTTTGTCTTGCCACGGCATTCAACACCGTGGAGGGAAACAAGGACAGTCGCCACCGGTTTATTTCCAGTAGTACGTCGAGCGACACGAACTTCGCAAACGACGCTGTCACTTATCAGTGCGAATGGCACAGGTCAAGGGGATGGTGGCCCCGTTTCATTCCCGCGTCGGTTGTAGAATTGGTCCGCAAATTCATCAAACCGGCCATCCACAATCGCCTGTCGAGCGTCGCCGACGAGGGTCCGGTAGTAGCGCAGGTTGTGAAGAGTACACAAGTGGCCTGCCAACATCTCTCGACTCTTGTACAAATGGCGAAGATAGGCTCGGGTGAAATTGCAGCAGGTATAGCAGTCGCATTCCGGATCCAGCGGTCCCATATCCTCGGCGTAGGGTGCATTGCGGATCTTGATCGCTCCCCGACTCGTAAAGCACATGCCATTTCGCGCATTTCGCGTGGGAAGCACGCAATCAAACATATCGATGCCGCGGCGGATGCACTCCACCAGGTCCGTCGGTGTCCCCACCCCCATCAAATACCGGGGCTTTTGCTCCGGCATCATCGGTGTCGTAAACCCCACCGTTTCATACATGGCCTCCGATTTTTCGCCGACGCTCAACCCACCGATGGCGAATCCATCAAAGGGCAATCCACACAGATCTTCGGCGTGTTTTTGTCGCCAACTACGGCGGGTGCCTCCCTGAATGATTCCGAAGAGGGCGCAGTCCGGCCGAGTTCGAGCTTGTAGACAGCGCCGGGCCCACCGGGTGGTGCGATCCATGCTCTGGAGCATATACTCCTCGGAGACGTCGGCCGCCGGACACTCGTCAAAGGCCATCATGATATCGCTTCCCAGAACCTCTTGAATTTCGATGACCTTCTCGGGGGTGAAAAAATGCTTGGCCCCCGAGAGATGATCTCGAAATTCAACGCCGTCTTCCTCGATGGTACGAAGTGCCTCCAGACTGAACACCTGATAACCACCGGAGTCGGTCAAGATGGGACGATCCCAATTCATCATCTCGTGGAGGCCGCCGTGCAGATCCACCACATCGAGACCGGGCCGCAGATAGAGGTGGTAGGTGTTGCCCAACACGATCGAAGCATCCACCTCGTCCTCTAGTTGGTCCGGTCGCATCGCTTTGACGGTGCCCAGTGTGCCCACCGGCATGAACACCGGGGTTTGTACCGTGCCATGAGTCGTACTCATCACCCCGGCACGGGCATTTTTATCGCGGGCAATTTCTTCAAACCCAAAGGTCTCGCATTCAACCCATTGCGACGTCGTCATTGCTGATTGTCTCCGTCTCGAGTGGCTGCAAAGATCAAATTGGCGTCGCCGTAGCTGTAGAAGCGATAATCTCCGTCCACTGCCGCTTCATAGATTCGACGCATTCCCTCGTAACCGGCGAGACCAGCGACCAGTGCCAGAAGGGTGGAGCGAGGCAGATGAAAATTGGTGACCAATCCATCGCAGACCTCGAAAGGGACCCCGGGCCTCAAGAAGAGATCTGTACTGCGCCAGCCCGGTGCAAAGGGATCATCACAGCGCGCCGCCGCCTCCAGGGCCCGGGCAGATGTCGTCCCCACTGCGATGATCCGTCCGCCACGGCGACGACACTCGCCGATCGCTTCCCCGAGTTGCTCATCAATATAATAGCTCTCGCGGTGCATCTCGTGCTCCGACAGCCGCTGTCGTCGCACCGGCGCGAAGGTCCCGGGCCCGACGGTGAGCGTAAGATGTGCACGCTGCACACCTCGATCGTCGAGTCGCTTCAATAACCCATTGGTAAAATGCAATCCCGCCGTCGGAGCCGCCACGGCCCCCGGAGTTGCGGCGTATACCGTTTGGTAGCGTTGCTCGTCAGCATCGCAGAGCGCCGGCTTTCCCATCTCACGGCGCTGTTTGATGATATATGGAGGAAGCGGCACCTCGCCGAAGCGCTGCAATAACTGCAGCAACGTGCCTTTCCAGCGCACGCGGACGGTCGCACGCCCACCGGAGGCTTGCTCGACGACGAAGGAAGGCATCTCACCGCGCTCGGGATCGGATAATACCATCTCCGGGCGCAGTGGCTTCGAGGAGCGGGTCATACACCGAAAAACCAGTGACTCTCCGGCCGCAGATAGCCATCCCTTTGGCAGGTCCTGATCGAGTGCTTGCAAAACGAATAGCTCCACCCGTCCACCCGTTTCCTTAAAAACCTGCAATCGGGCAGGAACTACCTGGGTATCATTGAAGACCAATAGATCGCGGTCGTCGAGGTAGCGCTCGATTTCGCCAAACCGGGTATGCTCGATTCTTCCCTCGGGTCGGCCGTGATAGACCAGCAGCCGTGAGTCATCGCGGTTTTCGGCAGGCTCGGTGGCAATGCGCGAGTCATGGAGTCCATAATCGTAAGCATCCACCGCCTCCGGCACGGCCTCATCTAAAGGCACCGCCCAGATTGTATCGCCCTCAGAATCGGTATTCGTCATCACTCGGTCGTCCCGTCCGGTTTGACAGTTGTTCCGTTTCCACTCTCAGCCTACACTCACATTCACGTCCCAGTTTGCGTCCGACGGACTGAAACCATAAATACGAACGGATGAAAAGCGGTATCTCATGTCGAAGGTCGACTCACCAGATGAGCACACAGATCGAATCGAACGGATTCGGTCCATCGTGCGCGAGGATTTTGAGCGCATTCAGGACACATCAAATCCCTACGTGGTCCTCAACCTGACGGGCGAGGCGACCATGGAGGAGGTACGCGACCGCTATGATCGCTACGAGCGGTTTTATCGGGCCGAGAACTTTCAACGTCTCGGAAATATGGATCTAACCCGTAAGGCTCTCGATGTTCGCCGAGCCATTGGACGGGCGATGGTCCAGATTCAATCACGGCCCGATACGGATGCCAAGCCAGTGGCGCCAGACCTGCCGGACATCGATCCGGAGGCCGAGGCCATGGGAGATATCTATTTACGCGATGGTTTGACCTATCTTCGCCTCGGCGATTTCAACGCGGCTCGAGAATATTTTCAACGAGCCTGCGACTACGACCCGTCGCGGGGCATTATCCTGGCCAATCTGGCCTATACTCGATTCAAGCTCGACCCCACCAACAAACCCCTCAAAGAAGAGGCCGGACGAGGGCTACAACGGGCCGCAAAAATGGAACCGGACAACCCCGAAATCTTTGCACTCCTGGCACGATTCGGGATCAACACCCGCAATCAAGAGATGTCCCACCGTGCGCTGGAACAACTGGAAGCGCTAAAGCCCAACCACCCCTTATTGCCGAGCCTCAAAAAACGGGCGAAGTACTGAGTCCGACCGTGGCCGCCCACAGGTCGCGATGGGGAAGGGCCGCCGCGCGCAGACCGATCCCCCATCCAATCTCGGGCCACCGATGCTCCACCAGAGCCTCGAGGCCGCTTTCCGAGGGCTCCCGCACATCGCCGAAATATCGCAGTTGGGCGCGCCACTGGGTCCACCTCCCGCGCAGGGCCGAGGCGTGAACGGCGCTGTCGTCCTGAAGGCCGTCGTCGGCACCGGCGAACCACATCCCGGTACCGCCTCTCAACTGACGATCAAAGGAGAGCATTCCCGACGGATCGGCTGCCATCCAACCAACACTGGTCACCGACTCCAGTCGCTCCGTCCAACCGACCTGAAGCCGTCCGCGCCCACCGTAGCGGTCGCACCACCGCACACATTGGCCGTCGACACCGATCACGACGGGGCGGTGCAGATGATGGGAGCCCCACTCCAAGGTCGCATGGGAAATCCCGCTCCACTCCCGTCCCTCTCCCTGGTCGAAAAATACTACGCCGATGGGAATCCGGAAAATGCCGCGCCCCGGCCAGGCGAAGCGCTGTCCCGTCGAGACCCCCATAAAATTGAAAGAATGCCCGGTGACGGCGCTGCCGCCGACATCGACATCGCGCAACTGTGCCGGCACCGCATCGTCGGCCACAATCCGCCGGCCGACCAGTCCACGGGGAGTGATCGTGTGGGTCAGTGAGGGCCAGTGGCCGCGCAGCGCCAATCCACCGTCTGCGTAGGCATCGACGTGGGCTCGACTCCCTCCTATAGCTCCATCGACATCGTTGAATACCCCCATGGCCATCTGCGCCTGAAGAGCAGGCCGCACGTAGGCTCGCCGTGTCGTGCCGTACATTTTCTGCAGACCCATATCCAGGCTACTGAGTCGAAGCGATTGCAATTGCGAGCCATTGAGCTCACGATGGCGTACGCGCAGATCCGCTTGTCCCGGAGTGCCCAGATCGATATGGGTTCCATATTTGACGCCAACATCCAACGCCCAGGGTTGGGCCTGTCCGGGCTCAAAGCCGCCTTGACCTTCTGCCAGATGGGTACCGGTAATCAGTAGGTCATGCTGCTCACTGGATATCGATATACCGGCCCGTTGGGCGGACCAATCCCTGAACAGGGCACCGCGATCGACGAGGGTGGCCATCCCGGGTTGACCCTCCCCATCGGTCCACGACAATCCGTCAGTGTTCGCCACCGCGTGTCGCCGCGGTGTCCCGGTGCCAATCTCGCCGCTGAGGTGGCCCGCTGAGAGCCCATCCGAATTCGCAAACCCATCCACGGAAATCCGCTCCGTGCGGCACGGCGTCGACTCACATAACGGCGACGACGACCAATAGGCCGCGCCCACACCGACTCCTGTGCCGGTGTCGAAATGGCTTCGCAGACCGACGGGCACATCTCCCAGATGAGTCTCTCCCGTGATCCGTACGCCATCGGGCCCCATGCGCAATGACGGGGGAAGCAGGCCGGCCGTTCGATCTCCTGCAGTCAATCCCGAAGAAAGTCGTGGGCGCAGTGCTCCCTCGAGCTTCAATCGATCCACATGCCAGTCATTATCGGCGAAGTAGAGTCTTTGCGCCGCCGCTCTCCGGGGACCAACAACCATATCCAACCCATCTTCAACATCGGCGTCCAACTCCTCACCGTCACATCCGGTGGAAAATTCGATGGCCTCACGACCCCGGCGCCAGACCGGGTCGTCAAATTCCACCTTCACCGAATCATCCGCCGGCCGCACTGTGGCACGCCGAAATTGTAGCGTTTGCGAATTCAGATCCCCGGTGGTCCAGGCACCAGATGCGAAGGTGAGGACCGGCGTATCGCCGTCGAGCTGCACCTCGAATCCCTCTCCACGGATGCGCTCGTCCTTGTAGGCTAGAACGATGTTCTCTGCTCGCACCGACCCCGAAACGCGCTCCACACCGGACCAATGCATTTGCCACTGTTCACCGCCAAAGGTGACGCAGTCGCATTTGGCACCTGCAGACGGCGAGCATTGCCAGAGGGGATCAGCGGCCGATTCCTGCACGGAGTCGACGAGCACCTCAAATGGCTGTGGAGAGGGAAGGGGGAGTGGTTCGGCTGCCTGTGCTGCGTTCGGCAACAAGGCCACCGTTAGCATCACGGCGATGAGTCGACCCGGCGGCAGAGGCATCGGGAGTTAATACCACTCAGAAAGTAACGTCCGCCATCGCCTCCGGACACCGCGGCAAGCGTTGGCTTCAGTCCATTGGTCAGCGAGGAAAATCGAGATACAGATAGTCGCCCTCGGTCGAAATCGACGGCTCCACGTTGTCGCTGACCGTCAGGGTGACCTGTACGTTGCCACCTCGAGTCTCCTGCGTTTCGATGCGCTGTACAACCCGATCAAAATGACTGGTATCGATAAACCGACTAAAATTGCGCTCTGCGATACGGGCGTTTTCAAAGGTCACGATGATCTGTCCCTCGGCAAAGGCTTCCCGAACTTGATAGCTCGCCGGCCGGGGAGTCTGAAAAAAGATTCGTGTCCGATTCTCATCGGGCTGAAATCCAACCCAGGTGATCTGGTTTGGGGCTCCCGATGCTTCACCTTGCTTTCGGGCTGACTCGAGATGAGAGACGAAATCGCGTTTACCGGGGATGATGCCCTGATATAATTGCATCGGATCTTGCAGGCGCCCGGCGTCAATTCCGGAGGCCCCGCGTTGTCCCTGTCCGTAGATCGAGATCTGATAGGAGCCCATGGAAGCTTCGTCTTCGCCATCCTCACCGCCGGCGGCATCGTCGCCGGTCGGAGCCGGTGCGGGCTCCGCTGGTTGGGGCTGCGGGGCCGGAGCCCCCGGAATGGCCACTCCCTGTTGTCCCTCTGTATCGACCTGATCGTCGAAGGTTCGCACTCGCTGAGCATCCGCACTGGCACTGGCAAGGGTGACCGCACCAATTGTGCCCAGAACCATCAGCATCAACAATGGCGACTTCATAAAAACCTCGCTGGGGATATGGACTGACCTGCATACTCCACTGAATTCTTTGCGAGCCTAGCATTAGGGCTGGACAACGACAAGTTTTGTAACTCGAAGACGGAAAACCTCAACCGCGGTGTTACAAGCGCACAATGGCGCCCGGCAAATTCCGAGTTGGTCAAGGATTGACACTCTGTTCAAGCGGTTGCTACCGTCGGTTTTTGTGTCATTCGCCAGCTCGAAAATCGCCGGCTTTGATGCTACTTGTCTAGGTTTGGACACGCATCTTTCACATCCATCTCAAATTCCAACTACCAGGAGAATTCCCATGGCCGATATTTCCGTTCGACGAGCTCATGGAATGAGCGAAGACGAAGCCAAACAAAAAGTCGAAAAGGTCGTCGACGATGTGCAAGAAGAGTTTTCGTCATTGGTCGACAATATCAAGTGGAACGACGACAAGACCCAGGCCAATGTCAAAGGGAAAGGGTTTACAGGCCAATTCGAGGTCAATGAAACGGACGTCATGATCGATATCGATCTCAAACTCTTTGCCCGTCCCTTTAGAGGAAAGGTCGAAGACCGAATCAACTCGCGGATGGATACCTATTTTGGATAAACGCGCATCCACTCCGCTATGAACTCCTCGGAGGTCGATTGCGCGCATCATTGCTTCCCTTCAGTCCCAGGATAAATTTCATGAAGTGGTCTCGAGCGCTGGCATTACTTCTCATTATATGTTTGACGTTCTTCGCCGCTACTGCCACGGCCTCCGACACGTCCGATCCACTCGGTGACTTTCTCGCCGAACAACTCGCAGAGGGTGACGCAGCCCTTCGAACGGCCGCGCTGGTCGCCCTGGGGCACAAGGGTACGAGTGAGCAACAGGCGGAGTTTGGAGAATATAAATCGGCGAGCAACGAGCCGGAGCGACTGGCTGCCGGGGCAGCGCTGATCCTGGCCGAAGACTCCGAGGGCATCTCCTTTACAGCGGAACAACTTCTTCAATCGTCGAATACCTACGAGGCACTCCGGCAGTTGTCGGTATATCTACCCACCGCGCATCTCGCCTCTCTTATTGACCAGGCCCTGACCGAGGCATCAGCCTCCGACCGGCGCGATATTTTTCGCTTTCAGGCTGCTCAGCGCGGTGCGCTATACGAACACCTGACAAGACAGCTCACCAACGACGACGAAGACATTCGCGATGCTGCGCGCCAGTCCTTGGTTCACACGGCAGACAAAGCAATCATGGAGACCCTGGAGGCACTACTCAAACACGGCGATGCGTCCATCCGCGCACAGGTTCTCGACTTCACGGACACCCTGGCAAAGCGATCTGCGCTGCGCTCCTCGGTCGTTGAATTACTCAAGACTGCCTCCCGTGATGACAACGAGCAGATGCAGTTGCGTGCCGCACGACAGCTCGTCGAATTGGGCGAGGACCGGGGTGTCGAAGTACTCGTCGGCACACTCACTGAAGCAGACTCCGACGAGCGAGTCGAGACCATGGAGTTTTTGCTCCAGCACGAGATTAGTTCCGACCTCGCCCAACTTCGGCCACTTATCGAAGCCATCGAAGCCGCCGATGATGACGAACGGGAGCGAGAGCGACAACTTTTGTACGAACTGGCCGCCACTGACGCAGACGACGCATTTTTCACGGATCTACAAGAGAAGTTCTCCAGCACCTATTTTGAGGAGCGGCTCATCTCGGTACGCGCACTGGGTCGAACCGGACGCAGCGAAGCATCCGACCTCCTCACCCGAGGACTCGGCGAGGGCCGGGCAGACATTCGCCGACATTCCGCACGGGGCCTGGGCCAGTTGGGCAATCCCGAGAGCCTATCCGATCTCCGGGCAGCCCTGACAGGGGAGTCCAATGAGGAAGTTCGCTTGGAGTTGATCGCGGCGGTCGGACAAATTACGGATGCCCGATCCGCGCAGGTATTGCGTTTTTTGGTCACCGACAATGATCCGACAGTCCGTATGGCTGTCGTCGAGGGGCTCGAGACCATCGGCCTCCCGGAGACGACGGCGGCGCTGGAGCACTTGCTCCAGGATCGCGACAACGACATAAAATGGCGCGCTTTTCTCACCTTGCTCCGAGTCGAGCCGAGTAACGCACGTCCTCATATGCGCTCCGCATTGCGCAACCCACCGAATACCTTTGCCCATGACATCGACCCTCATGCGCTGATTCCATCGGCGCGCAAAGCACTCTACGAGACCCTGTTGACGCACAACACCAATCGAGTTCGCAGTGCCGGTGTAAACCATGTGGAGGCCCACCGAGACGTCTTGCTTCCCGTGGCTCGCGAACTCGTCCGCTCGAACGACCTCGATAGCGGGGTACGGCGCAATCTCGTGCATTTCATCATTGCAGACGCCGACTCTGGTGACGCGGCCTTGATGAATCGGATCGTCCGAGATTTCACCGACGAGCCCGCCGCTGAGATTGCGGCCTGGTATCTGGTCTCAAATATGACCGACGATAGCCGACAGATCTTTGAAGACCTGGCCAACAACGACGATGTATCGGTGATGAGCCTACTCGCCAAAGTGGGACTGGCGAACGACGCAGACTCAAACTGATTCCCACGCTTTTTCCGGTCGGTGAAGACTTCAAGCGCCCCATCGAAACCCCGACAAATCGGGAATCGATGGGGCTTTCGACTAAAAAAGCGCCGGGCACAATGCCCGACGCTTCGTCCTTCATCGTTGAAATGGCGAAACCCTGAACAAGCAGGCTGCTAAAAGTCGAAACGGATGCCGGCGTTGACGCCATCCGAAGTGGCCCCCACATCGAAGTCCAAGGTGCGCTCATCGCTCAATGTCGCACTGGCGCTACCCGCCGAGGAAGGCTGGGCCATCAGCGCACGAACCAGAAGAAAGCCTCCGGCACCAAGACCGACAACACCACCGCTCCAACCGATAAAGCGCATCGTATTGGCCCGATCCATATCGCTCTGCAATTCCCCTGCACGGGCTGCATCGCTGGAGTCCTGCAACCCCTGCGTGACCAAGTCATTGGCATCATCTTCGGTCGACGACAGCGACGAATTGGCGACAAATCCGAATATCAGACTTGCCACACCAACCCCGGAAACAGCAATGCCCGGCACCAGAGACGGCCCGGACTCGCCCGGGTGGGCCACCGGCGGAGCGTCAATATCGGAATCGACGGATTCATCGAAACTTATCTCGACTTCTTCCTCCTGTTGATGACGCAGTGCAAGGCGCCGGGTTTGCTCGCTGCCATCGGGAGCCATCGCCATAACGACCACTTCTCCGGGGGCGACCTCATCTAACGTCATGGAACCGGTGCCCACAGATTCTCCGTTGACCCGCAAACGGGCCTCCGGTTCATCGGATAATGTCACCGTCAACGACGCCGTCTTTCCAAACATAAAGTGCTCAACGACGCCCTCGAGGGCTTCGCCGAACCAATTCGTACCGAGACGCACGGTTTGCTCGGAAATTTCTCGACTGACTCGAACGTCCTCAAAATCAAAGAGGGTCATCGAAATCGTCAACGTCCCGTCTCGCTGTTCCACAGAACCGAATAAGAGGCGATCGCCGTCCACAAAATCGCCGAGCATTGCAAGGCAGGCCGGCTCGGAGGGGTCGCAACCGGCCATCAAGACCAGATCGCTCATCGAGATATCGCCGGTCTCACTGACCTGCATGGATGCATCGTCCGAGACGTAGCGCCGAAGATGACCATATAAATCATCCATAATCGGCCCATCGACGTCGGTCGTATCAAAATCGACAATGACCACCTGATCGGCATCGGATGCTTGGGCCACCGAGGCAAACCCCACAGACCCCAGCGATACGACACAAACCGCCAGCACAGTCAAAATCAGACTTCTCATAATGTGTTCCTTGGTATCGCACCCAAAATTAGGTCGGATGCTTGAAGTTACAAACCTAAAGCGAAGCACTTACTCAGTCGGGGACTCGGCCAAGATAACAATGGCTTGCCTTCGGTGTCAATTTGGCGGTGTGATCCGGCTGCTTCGAGTTGCTCCGTTACGGCGGGACCGTTATATGTGCCGACCAAGCTCTAGAAGGGAGACCACTACATGATTCAATTCGACGGCATTGCCAAAGCATACGGCGGTGAACGACTGTTTAAGAAACTCGACTGGCAGATTCCGACGGGACAGACCATCGGTCTCGTCGGACCCAACGGTGCTGGCAAGACGACCTTATTTCGCCTGCTCACCGGCGACGAAGAACCCGACGAGGGGCGCGTCATACGCCCGCGGGGGACACAGGTGGGGCACCTTCCCCAGGAATTAATCCTGGAAAACGAGGGCACCGTGCTCGATGTCGTCATCGAGGGACGCAGCGATCTATTGGAATTGGAGGCAACTCTGGCAACGCTGGAGCAAAAAATGGCGGATCACGGTGACGACGAAGAGGTCACCGGCGCATACGCCACAGCGCAGGACAAATTTCGCCGCGAAGGGGGCTACGAGCTGCGAAGTGCCGCCCGCGAGATTATTTCCGGGATGGGGTTTTCCGACAGTGATTTCGACCGCCCCATCTCGACCTTCTCGGGAGGTTGGCAAATGCGGGCTCAATTGGCCCGACTGCTGCTGACGAAGCCCGACTTATTGCTGCTCGACGAGCCGACAAACCACCTCGATCTGGGCTCCATCGAATGGCTCGAGCAATTCTTGCTCCATTATGATGGAACGGTCATCACCATTAGCCACGATCGCTATTTTCTAAACCGCCTCGTCGACTCCATCGCCGAGCTCCATGCCGGCTCCATCAACATCTATCATGGCGACTACGATCATTACCGAACACAGCGGGAAGTCCGCCGACAGCGACTGCTCGACAAAAAAGAGCGCCAGCAAAAGGAGAGGGCGCGAATCCAGGAATTTATCGACCGCTTTCGCTATCAGGCAGCCCGGGCCAGCCAGGTACAGAGCCGGATCAAGCAACTCGAAAAAATGGAGCCTGTCGTCGTTCCACCGGCCTATGATTCGGAAATTCATTTTACATTTCCCAGCCCCCCGCGCATTGGAAAGGTCGTCATCGACGCCTCCAAGGTGGCCAAGCGCTACGATGAAGACGTCGTATATGACGGCGTCGATTTTCAGCTCCATCGCGGCGATCGAGTGGCCCTCGTCGGTCCCAACGGTGCTGGAAAATCAACCCTTCTCAAGATGATGGCCGGCGTCAGCCAACCCGACGAAGGAACCATCGAATTGGGCCACCAGGTAGAGACCGCCTATTTCGCCCAGCATTCGGTCCACCAACTGGATTTGAAGCGCACGATCCTCGAGGAGATGCACGAAGCAGCAAGCTACGATGCAGCTCCCAATATCCGCTCCATCTTGGGGGCGTTTTTATTCAGTGGTGACGACGTACACAAGTCCATTTCCATCTTGTCCGGCGGCGAGAAAAGCCGACTGGCCCTGGCGAAGATGTTGCTGGAACCAGCGGGATGTCTCTTGCTCGATGAGCCGACGAATCACCTCGATATCTCGTCACGCCGGGTTCTGGAGCATGCGCTCAACCGGTTTGAAGGGGCGTTTTGCGTGATCAGCCACGATCGCTACTTTCTCAATGAAGTGGTCAATCGGGTCGTCCATATTGAAGACGGCCAACTGCGTGACTACCCGGGCACTTATGACGAATATAAGTGGCGGCGTGAAAAGGAGTCTCGCGCCTCCGCTGCAGCGCAGAACGAAGCATCCGGGGATGATTCCACCGATTCGAATCTGACCCGCAAGCAGCTACGCCGCCGCACTGCTCAATTGCGACAGGAAAAGGCCGAAAAAACGCGATCGCTTCGGGCGCAGGTCGATGAATTGGAGTCCACCATCGAAACGCTGGAAGTGGAGCTAGCAGATGTGGAGCGGACTCTGGCCCAACCGGAGACCCACCAGGGTGAGGCCAGCCGAATCATCGAATTGCAAAAGCGCCACGGGGAACTGGAAACAAAGCTGATGGAGACCATGGAACAGTGGGAAGAAAAGGGCAGTCGACTCGAGGAGATCGAAAATGAATACGCCGCCCGGCAGGCG